>CALRVY020000042.1:0-19027 GCA_943371725.1 Pseudanabaena sp. UWO311
CCGGAGATAAAAAATCTCAGGATATTCTGGTAGAGGTAGGAGCTTTCCAAGTAAATTTAACTTCGCCTGCTGAAAATAGTACGACTCTTTTACCGGCAAACGGTTCTCTAAACATTACAGCCAACAACACTAATGGTGAAGCTGCTTACACACTTCGTTCTAATGGATCTGTCTTATCTTCAAATCCAGCAGCAACTAGCTTTTCGTTTAATCATACTGGAATCAATGGAAATCAAGTATATGAATTAGAAGTAACGCAAGGTGCATTTACCATTACGAAGCGCTTTTCAGCTTTGGTAAATCCGGGTACGATATCGCAAGCAATGCCTGCAAATATGCAAGACGGTATTAATCTTATGGCCGATCAAACAAGAGCTACGCTAGTACTTGATGCGCCAGGAAAAGATTTCGTTTACGTAGCAGGAAATTTTAACAATTGGCAACCTACTGCGGTGCACGCAATGCGAAGAGATTCAGCGCCTGGATCAACAAAATTTTGGCTTACTTTAGAAAATTTAACTCCAGGAGAAAATGTTTTATACCAATATTGGGTCGTAGATACCACACCTCCGGCAAATTCGCCGTCTTTAGTGAGAACAGCTGATCCGTATTCAACTTTGGTAATTTCTAATTTTGATGACCCTTGGATTCCAAGTACCACATATCCAAATATTCCCGCTTATCCAGTTGGACAAACGCGAGAAATTACGGTTTTTAAAACCAACCCAACGCCATACAACTGGCAAGTGACAAACTTCCAGAAACCTAAAAAAGAAGACTTAGTAATCTACGAACTTTTAGTACGTGATTTCGATGCCAACAGATCTTATCAAGATATTATCGATCGTATCGATTATTTCGTAAATCTTGGCATCAATGCCATTCAATTCATGCCGGTAATGGAGTTTGAAGGTAATGAAAGTTGGGGCTACAACACTTCATTTCACATGGCCTTGGATAAGTTTTATGGAACTGAAGAAAAATTTAAAGAACTTATCGACGTTTGTCACCAAAATGGTATTGCAGTAATTCTAGACCTTGCACTTAATCACGCATTCGGACGCAATCCATTTGTAAGAATGTGGATGAACGATCCAGATGGCGATGGCTGGGGTGATGTGAATAGCGAAAATCCGTATTTTAATGTACAAGCTTTACATAGCTACAATGTAGGTTACGATTTCAATCATCAGCAAGCACGAGTCAAAAATTACGTTAAAAGAGTTGTGAAACATTGGATTGAAGATTTTAAAGTAGACGGCTTTCGCTGGGATTTAACTAAAGGTTTTACTAATAATTGTCCTCCTGGACCTAGCCAAGAAGCTTGTACAAACGGTTATCACCAAGATCGTGTCGACGTTTTGAGAGAGTATGCCGATTATACTTGGTCGCTTGATCCATTTCACTATGCTATTTTCGAGCACTTAGGAGCTGATAACGAGGAGCAACAGTGGGCAAATTACCGATTAAACGAAAATCCACCTAAAGGAGTTATGATGTGGGGCGAATTAACTGCTGCCTATTCTCAACTTGCCGGTGGATACTCGAACGATGCCGATATCACGCGCGTTGGCCACGTATCAAGAGGTTTTAACGCCAGAAGACTTATCGGTTATCCAGAATCACACGATAAAGAGCGCGTAATGTATGCTGCTAGAGCTTACGGAAACGGCGGTGGTGCATTCCCTCCTTTAAACAATTTGACTAACACATTAAGCAGAGCAGCTTCTATTGGTGCAACATCTTTGTTGGTTCCAGGGCCTAAAATGCTTTGGCATTTTGCCGAATTAGGTTGCGACGATTCGATTTTTACTTGTACAAACGGTACCGTAAATACTGATTTTGACATCATACCGTTTGATTGTAAGCTCGATACTAAACCGCAATATCAATGGACAAACAATTGGTTGGGTAGTGCAAACAGAGGACCAATTTATCAAGCATTCAAGAGATTGATTGAATTAAAAATCAATGAGCCTGTTTTTGAAGGCGATTACGCGATAAGCCCTGATGGAAACAATATACGTCAACGTATTTATGTATTCAACAATTCATTACCAACTACACAATTGAGAAACGTTGTTATTTTAGCTAACTTCTCTGTGGCGCAACAAAATGTTAATCCAAGTTTCCCATTTACCGGAACTTGGTACAACTTGATGGATAATACACCGTTTGTTGTTACCAATACAACCGCTACAATCTCTATTCCTGCGGGTGGATTCCGAATTTATGGTAACCAACAAGCGCTTTTGAATGTCGACTCAATCGAGGATATTCAAGCTTTGGTTGCTAGTCCAAATCCAACAAACAATTCGTTTGCTTTGAACAAAGCAGTTACAAATATCCAAGTTTATAATATTAGAGGTCAACAAGTAAAAGTGTTTAACGATAGTTATGATGCTGAATACGCTTTCGATATTTCTGATTTAACGCCTGGTATCTATATTGTAAAAGCAACCGACGCGTTCGGTCGAACTTCAAGTGTCAAACTTGTGAAAAACTAAGTTTTAAAGAGCCGCTCTATTTGAGCGGCTTTTTTTTTATTCATTATTTGCGGTTTAGAAACAGCCGTTTACCTTTGTTGCGATGAAAAAATCGAATCTCGCAGTAAGAATTGTCAAATATTTCTTTATAGCAGTAATCTCAGTGTTGCTGCTTATGATTTTACTTCCGATGCTCTTTCCAGAATACATTGAGAAAGAAGTAAAACAATATGCTAACAGGCACATCGAAGGAAAACTCAATTTTGAAAATAGTAGCTTATCTTTCTTTAATCACTTTCCTTCTCTAACGCTTTCGCTGGAAAAATTCGAACTAAGTGGTTCGGCTCCATTTCAAAATGAAAATTTGATTCGTGCAGAAGAAGTTGCGTTTGGCGTTGATTTATATAAGCTCATTTTTGAAGGAACCGTCGAAATCGATGAGATCTTTGCAGAAAACCCGGTCATTAACGTCAAGGTAGATGAAAACGGCTTGGCAAATTATAATGTTTATAAATCCACTGATTCTAAAACAGCATCCGACACCACCTCAACAGCCGTTAGATTAGAGCATATCGAAATCAATAATGCAAGTCTAACTTACAACGATGCATCTTTAAACTTCACTTTCGAGGCAAAAGGTTTCAATTATTTGGGTGTAGGAAATTTAGACCAAGCTGTTTTCGACCTGCAAACAACGGCTAAAATCGACAATCTTAACTTAGCTTACGGAGGAAAGCAGTATTTGAGGAATAAGAAAATCCAAGCTGAGTTAGTAACGAAAATCAATACAAATTCGCTCGCTTTCAAATTCGAAAAAAACGATTTAGTTATCAATAAGCTAGCCGTTCGATTTAATGGTTTGTTCGAGTTTTTGAACGACGGTTATTTCATGGATATATCTGCACGAGCCAGCGATTGTAATTTAGACGATTTGTTCTCTGCACTTCCGCCCGAATATACCCAATGGCAAAGCCAAACAACGCTTCAAGGAAAAGGCGATGTAGGTTTTTCGATAAAAGGAAAATACTCGGCAGCAACAGCTTCAAACCCTGATTTCAATTTTTTATTTAATGTGCGAAATGGTTTGGTGAAAAGCAATTCGGCGCCAATGCCTATCGAAAATTTGAATTTCAATTTGTTGGTTTCGGCACCACAGCTCAATTTTTCGCAAACCAACGTGTCTTTAAAAGATTTTAGTTTCAAGCTCGGAAACGGTTTTGCAAAAGCGAATTACGTTTCTACAGGTATTGATCGGATTTTAATGAAGTCGGATGTGCAAGCGAGTTTTGATTTGAAAGACTTTTCCGACGCATTGAACTTGGATTTTGTGAAGCTGCAGGGCTCGCTCAAGGCAGAAGGAACGGTAGCCGGTGTATTTGAAGCCAGCAAATCGCTGATGCCAAAAACCGACTTCGATTTGAGTTTGAAAAACGGCGAAATTGAAACCAGCTATTACCCAAATCCGATTCAAGATATCGAGATTGTTGCTGGTATTTTGAACAATTCGCCAAAATTAAGCGGCACGACAATTGATTTAAGTAAAATAGCATTTACTTTCGAGAAACAACCGTTTACAGCAACGGCTTTATTTGTGAACCCAGAAGATGTATCGTACAAAATTAAAGCGGCTGGCGCACTAGATGTCGGTCGGATTGCTAAAGTTTTCAAAGTTTCGAATCTCGATGGTTTTCTCGATGCGAAGTTAAAGTTGTCGGGCGCTGCGTCGGCTATTGCGGCAAAGAACTTTGGTGCCTTGCAAAACGATGGTTATTTGAAAGTTCGGAACATTCGGTTGAAAGCAGGCTTACTTCCGTTGGATTTTAAGGTCGAGAAAGGCGATTTTTCTTTTGTGAAGAATCAGATGAAATTTGATGCGTTTACCGCTCGTTACGGTTCGTCGGAAATACGAATGAACGGACAAGTTTTAGACGTGATTCCGTTTTTGTTTGAAGAGAATGCAGTTTTGAAAGGCAATTTCTTGTTTGAAGCCGATCAGTTGGTTGTGTCGGAATGGATGGCAGCAGCGCCGCAAACGCAAGAACGCGACACAGATACTGCAACCAAAGCCAAGACCGAAGCACCGAAAGCCAGTGGTGTAGTGGTAGTGCCTGCAAATCTGGATATTACCTTGCGTGCAAAAGCGCAAAAAATTGTTTATAACGATTTGAATCTGAACGACTTTTCCGGCGCCGTACATGCCGATCGCGGAACTTTGCGATTAGCCAAAACAGGTTTCGATTTAATTGGCTGCAAAGTGGCTGCCACAGGAACGTATAAAAATTTTGGAACGGAAAAAGCAGGTTACGATGTACGACTTACCGCTTCGAATTTCGATATTAAACGCGCGTACAATGAAATCGAATTGTTTAGAACGGCAGCAAGTTCGGCAGAAAGTGCGTCGGGTTTAGTATCGTTGGATTATCGCTTGAATGGCGTATTGAACGAAAATATGGAGCCGATTTATCCGAGTATCGTAGGTGCGGGCTCGTTGACTTTGGAAGACATAAAAGTAAAAGGCTTGAAAATGTTTTCGATTGTTGGAAAGAAAACGGGTTCGGATGCCGTGGCAAATCCGGATTTGAAAAAAGTTGTCGTAAAAAGCAGCATTCGAAACAATGTGATTACCATAGACCGCACGAAATTTGGCGCCGGATTGTTTCGTTTGCGATTTGAAGGGAAAACGAATTTTAACGGGCAAATGAATTTGAAACTGCGCGTTGGTTTGCCGCCTTTTGGTTTGATTGGAATTCCGTGCACGGTTCGCGGAACAAAAGACGATCCGAAGATTCGTTTTTTTAGTAAGAAAACCGACGAAACGGAAAGTGAAGCTCCGAAAGAATCGATGTTGATTAAGAACGATTCGTTGCCGGCAAAAGGAAACTAATTTTCGGTAACGATTGCCCTAGCCCGGATGGCAGCGGCAGCCCGCAAAAAAAATACGGTATCGTGAAACGGTGGGCAAGGGCGACCAAAGAAGCCCAATGCCTGCCGATTGAACGAACCGTATTTTTTGCGGACTACAGCGAACAGCCGGAATAGCTTCTGAAAATTCTAGAAATAAAAGAAATCTACTTCGCTGTAGCAATTACAAAATTGAGTTTGAGTTTTACGCCGATTTGCATTACGTCGACCAAATCTTGCACTTTATTGTCGGCCGGGAGTCGCACTACCACTACTTTATCGCCTTTAAGCGTAGTTTGCTCTAAGAGTTTGTTTTCGAGTTCAGAGAAACTTACTTCAGTTTTATCGACAAAATAGCGTTGATCTTCGGTAACGGAAAGTGTAATGTGATCTTTGTTCGTAGTTTCGTTTGATTTTGCTTTTGGCAGCGTTAGTTTGATTACGTTTGGATTCGCCAATGTCGAGATAATCAAGAAAAACAGGAACAAAAAGAACATGATATCGCTGAGCGATGCCGTCGGAATTTCGGGATGAAATCGTCTATTTCGCTTAATTGCCATGTTGCGGTTCGTGAATAATGTTGATTAATTCGAGTGTTTGTTTTTCGACTTTAAGTGCAAAACTATCGATCCACATGTTGTACAAGTGATAGGCCGAATAAGCCACGACACCAACAACTAGGCCAGCTCCGGAGCTAATCATCTTTTCGTAGAGTCCGCCCGAAATGGTCTGAATATTCAAATTACCGGTGTTTGAAATGGTGTGGAAAATTTTGATTACACCGGAAATAGTTCCGATAAATCCGAGGATTGGCGCGATACCGGAGATGAGTCCGAGGTGACCAAGTCCTTTTTCCATTTGAGAAATTTCGACGTTTGCGGTTTTTTCCATGACCGATTCTATTTCGCTGATCGGACGTCCGATTATAGCAATTCCGCTGCGTAAAATATTTCCAGATGCGGTATTTTGGCGGTTACAAACCATAAGTGCATTATCGATTTTTCCGGCTTTAAGCTGCGTTTTTACGTCGTGTAGCAAGAGCACGTCTTGTTTGGTTGCTTTTTTGATGGAAAGGTAGCGTTCGACGATGACGAAAATGCAATAAAACAGCAGGATGATGATTGGGATAATCATGATACCGCCTTTCATCAAAAATTCGAGGTAGGATACATTTTCGGTTACACTAACATCGGTAGTTGCAGCAGCGGCAGCATTTGCAAGTGTGTCGGCTACGGTTTCGGTTTGCAATAAAATTGCGTTTAGGCTCATATGTTGTGGTTTTAGATCAAACGATTAAAAACAAAAATACTTTAATTATTTTCCTTTCTACAAACGATAACGAGGGAAGTTTGCATTAATTGTGAACAGTTTTTTAATTGTTTGCAGTTGAGAATTACGGTGGCGAGTTCGATAAGCAGTAGTTTTATTCGGATAAGCTGCAACGAATAGCTGCTTTATTAGTGCAATTTACGCTATGTAAAGTAATAAAATTTCAATTTTAATACATTTTGCGTCGAATAATTGTTGTAATAAATGCAGAAAATGCGGCGAATAATTTTTAAAACAATAGGAGAGACGTATCTTTGGGGAAAGGAAGCGTTGTGGGATTTTACATACATAAATTGCGCGGTTGGCCTAAGTTTGATTACGATGAGTCGGAAATACTTCCGTTGTTGAGTCATGTGCGAAACTTACAGGGTCGATTGATGGGAAAGATGGAGGCGATTGGTTTTGATTTGCAATCGGCTGCCGTTTTGAATACGCTCACTTTGGATGTGCTAAAAACTTCGGAAATAGAGGGCGAGTATCTAGATCAGCATTTGGTTCGTTCGTCTATTGCTCAGAAATTGGGAGTTGACATTGGTGGCAGTTTGAAGCTCGACCGCAACATTGATGGCGTGGTTGAAATGATGCTTGATGCCACGCAAAATTACCAAGAGCCGCTAACGCACGAGCGTTTGTTTATGTGGTATTCGTGGCTGTTTCCGTCGAAGCAAAGCGGTTCCCATCGGATTACGGTTGGCGCTTACCGTACAGATGCCCGAGGTCCGTTGCAAGTGGTTTCGGGTACAATAGGTAGAGAAACGGTTCATTTTGAGGCTCCAGCCGCTGAATTCGTTCCGAGAGAGATGGAGGTTTTTCTGGATTGGTTTAACAGCGATGAAACTCCCGATCAGGTTTTAAAAGCTGCCATGGCGCATTTGTGGTTTGTGACGATACATCCGTTTTCAGACGGTAACGGCAGGATCGGGCGTGCGCTTACTGATATGCTTTTGGCACGTTCCGATTCGAGTTCGCAACGTTTTTACAGCTTGTCGGCTAGTATTGGAATTGATCGAATAGACTATTACGCAATTTTAGAGAAAACGCAGCGCGGTAGTTTAGACATCACCGAGTGGATGGTTTGGTTTTTACGCTGTTTGCTGAATGCATTGAAGTTAACAGAAGTTAATTTGAGTTTGGTTTTTGCAAAGGTAAACTTCTGGAAAAAGCACGCCGAAACGATACTCAGCGAGCGGCAAAAGCTCTTTATCAATAAAGTTTTAGACGGTTTTGAAGGAAAATTAACTTCGGAGAAATACGCTAAAATCGGCAAATGTTCTAAAGACAGTGCGGTACGTGATTTAAACGATTTAATTGCCAAAAATGTTTTTGTAAAATCGGACAGCGGTGGAAGAAGTACTTCGTATTTGTTGGTTTGAGGGTAAAATACAAATGCTAACTTTCGAAGTTTTGTTAAAAACTGTAATTCCACCCGACTGTAAATTGCCGCGGTCGTAATGAAAATTGGTAGACGTTTACAATGTTGGCTAAACTGTTTGTAGTGGTAAAAAAATCGGTATTAAAGATGTTAAGCAATCCAGCTGAAAAAAACATTTTGCTTGAAGGTTTGTAAAAAAACTGTGCGTTGAAAAGTACGTTAGTGTCGGCTTTTGCCGTTCGAGAAGTAGTTGCAGTTGCGGCCTCAGTTCCAAAACTAATTCGAGTAACTTGGCTTGTGTAGAAATCGAGTGTTGCAGTTTGGAATAAGGCTTTGTTATCTATCTGATTCATTGGTAGTATTGAGCTGCTGTAGAAAGCATTTGCCTTGTAAGCTGCTGCAAACCAAGTTCCTTTATCCCAACTGATTTCAAAATCGATGTTATGTGATTTGTTTAAGGATTTTAGGAATTCACTGTTGAAGAAAAGCTCGTTTTCGGAGTATCTATAATTGTAAATCAATGTTGTACTAAAGGATCCAAGAAAACTTTTGCGAATCGTTGTACCTAAGCGATAACTAAGAAAGGTGTTTGGTCTTAAGATAACGTTATTAGTAATAAAACCGTTTGGATTTACTTCACTTGAGAAGGTTACATCAGAGTTGGTTAGTTCCCATCCTGCGTTTATGTTTAAATAAAAGCTGCGAAGAATATTATCGTAATTTAAATAGGGAGTTATAGATTGCGTTTTCGTTTTATTTACAAAAAAGGGATTTTGCACCAGAGTATTGAAGCTACTTAAAATTAGTGGCGGAATTAAATTTCGAAAGTCTGAAATCGAGTTTTTTAAGAAATAGCTCGTTCCTGCAATCCATTTGGAATTGAAGGTGTATTTTATGTTCAACCGCGGTTGTAAAAACAAATAGTTTTTGTTCAGGTTTAAATTAGTTTCTGCCTTTTCGTTCATTTGTAAAGAAACGAATTCGCTGGCTAAAGACCACGAAATACGAGTTTTTCCTAGGAGTACATTCGACTTAAGTTCCGTAATGGATGTAGTTTTATCGAACTCAAAATCACTTTTAAATGGGAACTCAAGGTTTGTAGTTGTGGGTTGTAATTCGAGTCCGCTCATAAAATTAAAATGCTGATAGTTTGCAGTTTGGTTTAATTTCCACTCTACTTTTCCTATTGCAAATTGATACTCCGCGAAAGCGCCTGCATTAAATCGGTTCAATTGAATTTCTTGTCTTGTTTGTGCGCTCGCTGAAGTTGAATTGAATAGCGCTTCAAAGACAGCGGGAGCAACTGACAAATTTTCGTCTTTTTGTTCAAAATCTACTACTACACCCGTTTCAATCATTTTATTTTTAGCAATTGCTTTTTTGAAATTTAGATTGTTGCTCAGTAAGAAATCACGGCGACTGTAGTTGGAAAGAATTTTTGTGTTGTTTAAATTGCTACTCTCACTTCCAGAATTGTCTGTAAGTTTGATGTTAAAACTATTTTTGAGAAAGTAGTTTTTCTTGTTGATTTCCTGATTACTGCCTGTTTGAAAACGCTGTGTTCGCAATTGATTTCTGCTGCTATTTACATTGGTATTCGTGGCATCGTTTGCTAAAAAAGAGGTTGTAGTTTTGCTTTCAATGCTACTTAACTCGTTCACGTAATTTGCATTCCATTTCACCAAAGTTGAGTCGTTTACTTTATACAAGGCATCGTTTGTGATGGCTTTCGAATCGTTGTCGAGCCAAAACTTGTCGGAAATTGCCACGCCATTGATGTTGGGCGGGTTGATAATTTGAAGCTCGTCGAGTTTGAGTGCATATAAATTTGAGTTGTCGAATTGCAAGTCGTCGCCAACGTTTTTAAGTGTTTTCCCGATGTTATTTACTTTCAAAGAACCGATATTTTGGAATTTTTTTCGAAGATAAATAGGTGTAGCATCGGCGTTTGCGGTAAGGAACGGAACTCCAATTTCGGTTTTGAGTGTGCCGAAAAATGCATCCACGCCGTCTTTAATTTTCAGATTTAAGGAAACATTATCGCTTTCCGTTCTACCTATGTCAATTCGCTTGTGATGGTGTCTCTTCATCACATCAATAGTCTTTACTGCATCAACTGGAATGCCTTGTGTGGCAATGCTGTATCTTCCCTCAAGTAAATCAACGCCATTTATGTACAAATGACTAATCGGCTTGTCGTTATAGGTTATTTGGCCGTTATCTTTAACAATTATTCCCGGGATTCGTTTAATAACATCTTCAATGGTATAATCTTTTTCCGATTTTATACCTTCCACATTATAGGATAAGGTATCGCCTTTTACTTCTAGCTTGTTTTCTTTTTTTAGTATTACCTCGTTAAGTTCGTTGATTTTTTCTGTGAGGGTGAAGTTTCTTGTGCTACTTTTTGCTGGAATTTTGATTAAAATGGATTCGTAGCTAAAGTGTTTCACAGATAAATAAAGGGAATCGATTTTGGAAGTATTCTCGAGGTTTATCTCATAGGATCCGTTATTTGTCGAAGTATCATAAGCTAAGATTTTTTCAAATGTTTGACTGTTACTCAGCGTTAAAATGCAACCTTGGATCGCCTCATTTTTTTCAGCAGTGATTACACCTTTGATCGTAATCTGCTGGCTATACATAAAAAATGGCATTCCAAATAGAGCTGCCATTGTAAATAAGAAAGTTACTTTTTTGTTTAGTGCCACACTTACTCGTCTTTTTCAAAAAAGTTCTTTTTTTTCGCTGGTAAGTTTGTTCGCACTGCCTCGCCATTCACGGTTGTAATTAACAGTTTTTCGCGTTCTGGCTTGCTGCGGTTCATGTATGCCATTTTTTCATCGATACTCATTCGGCTTAGTTGTGATCGTATTTTTATGAAATTTTCTCTGGATATGGCTTCGAAAGGTTTTTGCTCGCTATTTATAAAGTAGTTGGCGAGGTTGGTATCGACATCAAATTTTTGACTTTTTAGTTCTTCAATCGTAAAGTTGAAAATATTCTCAGAGTCAGCAATTTTATAAATCAATCCCGGTAAGCCATCAAACACATAAGGTCCGGTTGAAACAGCAATTTCGGGATTATACCATGCAATCCATTTCCGCCCACCGTAGTTAGTAATTGCTTTTTTACATTTCACTTTACCAATCAAACTGTCCTGACTTACAAGCTCCCATCGCAATACAACTGCCTCTTTTATTACATAATAATCTTCAGCAATTGATTCATAATGTGTACAAATCCCCTTTTCTTTCTTAATGAGCAAATAAAAAGGTGGCTGGTTTGCTAGCACGTCGTCAATCGTTAACTCCTTTTCCTTTTTTAATTTGTTAAGTTCGATCATACCTTCAAACGAAAAGAAAGATCCAGACTTGTTTACAGCCAAAATTGTTCGTGTGCTTTTTAGCTGTTCAGAACCTACTAAGCGTTTGTAATTCAATTGATACGTAATTACTAAATCACTATTGCTTTCAGATTTCGATTGTCCAAAAAGCGCTGCTGTAAGTACCAACAAAAGTAAAATGAGAGCATGCTTCATAATGCAATAAGACTTTGGTTTTTGATTTAGTGACGATTTTGAAAATCTACCGAGCGTGATAAATGTACAAAACTATCTATTAAAACAGGGGCAAACGTTAGAGATTTCAAATCAACTCGTGTTTAACCGAATTCCCTAAAACTGAATTCTCAAAGTAAGTAACGCTTTTAGTAATTGCTGCGAAGTTAAAAAGAGGCCGCTTTTTGATTTTTCCAGTCTCCCAATCTCCCAATCTCGAAATCTTTAAATCTTTCAATCTCAAAATCTTCCAAAAAACAAAACTCCGAACTCGAGTTTGCAGAACGACAGTGCGTAGCAAAATCAGCCGGAGTTTTGAGTTTTATTTTGCTAATGGAATAAACATTTTACAGCCTAATTCAAACCAATTTTCATCTTTTGTGACAAAAATTAATCGAACATCAAGAGCGTTTCCAACAAAGCCAATTCCTGTGCATTCTTCTGCACTCTCAGTTTTGTATTTTTTAATGATGTCTTTTTGAGGAACAGATATACCGTGCTTAACTAGGTACGCCGCTGTAAGAACGCGACCACGCGGATCTGCGTTTGGATTCATATAATTAATATAACCCAATTGCTGATACAAACTATCATTACCAAATTCAGAAACTGATTCTTCAGGGTCATAATTCTCATTAAAATTGTCCTTCGGAATACCTATTAGTTTCGGAATTTCATGATACGCTAATTCAGCTTGTTCTACGATGCTTAGTGGTTTTTGTTGAATTTCAACGAGTAAGGCGCTTAATTTTGGATCTTTTTCAATCCATTCTTGCAGTCGCTGGGGCGTGATTTCATTTTTCATTTGCCGTATGTTTGATAAATCTTATTTGTTTAATTAGTCTGTGTTCCATTGTTATGCCTGATTTGCTATACCGGAATTCCATTTAAGGTAGTATCTATATGAAAACTTTCGGTAATCGCAGTTTGTACTTTTTTTCGAATTACGCAAAATCAATCTTTCAATCTTTCAATCTCTTAATCTCCAAAAAAACTCCGGACTTGAGGTTGCGAAACCATTGTGCGCAAGGAAATAAGCCGGAGTTTTGAGTTTTATTTTTAAAAAGTTACATTATTTTCCCATAGATGCGTTTTCTTTCCTCGCTTGCGTACCATTCATTGAGTGAGTAATGAGTAGGCTGGAATTCTATACCAGTAATTCCCGCTTCCAAGAGTGCGCTTTTTAAGCGTTCTGAGACAACGTACTTCGCTCCACCTTCAACATATCGAATAAGAAAAAAGTCCAAATTGCAATCTTCTTTAATTGCTAAGTTTCTTAGTGTGATTTTACCTTCTAATTTATTGATATCGTTCAAAAAAGCGGATACATTTTCAAAAAGAATAGGCTCGAATTGACTAGATCCATTTTCACTCAGTTTTCTTAGAAAAATATTTGACTTAGCAAAATCAATTAATTCGTGGGATGGTTCCGAAATACTTATCAAATAGTAGGTGGCTTTGTTTTCTTTTCTTATTTCGACATCAATTGGTAATTTCAAAAATCTTGCGAAATTAAATTTCTGTAATATTTGAATAAAAGATTGGCTAACAATTAATTTGAATATTAACTCGCCATAATAGCCAAATATATGGTCAGTTGGCTTTGCTTTTTTGTGAAGCCTAACCAAGGGAAGTTTTATTTCTGGGTTCAAGGGGAGTTCAAAATGATTCATCAATTTAACGCTTTCTTGAATAGCGCTTTCGCTGTAAATAAGCTGCTCTATTTGCGGTTGATTTCCAATAATCTTTAAGTCAGTCGGATGTTGAATGAAATAATACATAAATTAAAATTGAAGCTGATTTATTGTAACATTTGGATTAGCATTAATAGCTGTTCGAAAATCATTAATTACTGACAATACACCTTGATATGCTTGTTCTGGAAAAGCATTTGCGGGAATTTCCGCTGTTAATTTTTGATAAATTCTGTTTGTGTAGTTTGTATGTGCACCATTATTATGCCTAATTTGAGATGCTGGAATTCCATTCAAAGCCGTATCCAAATGAAAACCTTGGTTGATGCTTGCTTGCGCTGCTATCCGAATTACGGTAAGATTAATCTCCCACTCTCCCAATCTCCCAATCTCCCAATCTTTCAATCTTTCAATCTTTCAATCTTTCAATCTCAAAATCTCGCAATCTCGCAATCTCCCAAAAAAACAAAACTCCGGACATGAGTTTGCAAAACTACTGAGGGTAGCAAAATCAGCCGGAGTTTTGAGTTTTATTTTTTAATATTCCATTTATTTAAAATACTATCTGCTTGTTTTTTAGTCAGCAGTTTGATTTGTTTTAGATAATATTTATCCAAAATTGTTTTATCAGTTGTCGAGGCATTTGCTTGACGGTAGGTTAAACCGAAAATGTAAAAATACTCCCAACCTTCGGCGCTTGGTTCTTTTATATTGTAAAAATCTGATAAATCTTCTAAAATTTCTTTTTTTGCGTAACCTCTTTTGTTGTATTTGCAAATTAATTTTTCAGAAAAAGTTTCATCAATGCTTGCAAACCGTCGGCCACTCGTGTAGATATCTGCTTCATATACAAGCTCGTTTGTAGTTTTGTTTACGCCAATATATTTTCCAACATATTTGTTCTCTTTAGACTCTTCAAAATTTGGAAGATTTTTTATGCAAACTCCATAACTTTTATAAACCTTTTCTCTTTCCGAATAATTGTTACTATAAAAAACGGTAAAACTCTTGTCAAACGGCTTTAACCCTACTTTTATTCGAAAATTGTTTAGACTTTTACGATGCGTTTCTACTGGCTTAGTGTCATTACAGCTATTTAAAAATAGTACCGCTAAAATGCAAATAATTTGATTTCTCATATCATTGATAAATTTCAGACCAAGAAAATACTTGACTCCAATTGCCACCTAAATGTAAGGATGTACTACTGCCTCTAGAGTGGTTTGGGAAAATGCCATCATGAATGCCATTTCCGTCATTATCAATTCGTAGTCTAGTAGCACTTTCCCAAGAACTAGGATTATTAACAGTAAAAGTAAGTTTTTTTCTTCCATCACTTAGAATTTGAATTGAAACGCTCGTGTTGTAAGATCCTAAAAAACTAGTTACAACATTTCCATCAGCCATACCATCATAAAAGGCCTGCTGCCCATATGTCCACGGATGATTATTTACGGGATTTGTATTTCCGTTTAGTATATTGTTGAATGCTAGCGTTCTAGCTTCGGTGACGCCTTGTTGATTTTGTAAAGTTGTGATTAAGTAACTCGGAGCTGTCACATTATATGGATTTTCTCCTATTTCCATTAACCACATCATAAAGAGACCTGTCCAAGTTGCATTTGCAGGATTCGTATTTATAAGTGGCTCTGCTACTATTGCGACTGTAGTGTCTATTGCAGCATTGCAAATTGGTAGTGAGGACGGATATTGTTGTATTATTTCCGCGCATTCTTTGTAGAGTGTGTGAATTAACTCAGCAGTTGATGTAATTCCACTTGCAATTGCTAATTTTAGTTTTTTCCCGAAATCATTCTGATTCTCATCTTTATTAGCCATGAAAGCTATAAGTTCTCTTGTTGCAAGAACATTATTATTGTTGAAATTTAATAATAACTTTGAAATCATATCGACGTAAACGAATTCGTTACTATTCGCCCATTCCTTTTGTTGGTAGTCCAGTGAATTCCAAAATTCTTGACTTCTACTTATTCGTGAAAATGCTAGATCGCCTGGGGCAAACAAATTTGGCGCAAAAATAAATCCTCTTGGATCGTTTATAGTTGGAAACGGATTTGTAAATGGCGAACCACTACCTCCGCCTCCGCCAGAACCAGGTATCGGCGCTATTATTTGAACAATTTCATCAGGGATATCAACTGTAATAGTACTTCCCCAAGTAACACAATTGATACACAAATCGCAGCCTCCATCTGGGTCGCAGTTCCCTGGGTGTGTGCAATGATATTCAGTTGGAACTTTAATAGTAATAGTTCTATTTAGAGCGACGGTATTATAAACTTCTCTTAAACCACCTTCTATTACTTTTGTAGTGCCCGCAACCAAGGCATCCCAATTTGTTTGAGTGGGAAAAAACTCAATCAAGCTGTATTGCCATCGATCTAAATCATAATATACAACCAAATTGAAAATACTTTTTGATTTGATTATATAAGGCAAAACGCGGAAGCTGTAAGTGTATCGTTCATTTATTGCAGTTCTTTTAACTACTGACCAATCAATCTCAAAATCATCTGTGTTGATGGTATCTCGGCCGCGCATTTGTAGACCTATAGAATTTTTGGGGATTTTTAAAGTTTTTGGGAAGTCTGTAATTCCCGTCTCTTCTTTGAACTGTTCGATACTGATTTCATTTTTGTTTTCTGAATGACTTTCATGTAATTCAGTGTCTTCACAACTCCATAAAAAAGCTGTAAAAATGGACAGTGTCCAAAAAACTAGTTTTTTCATAAAAATGGTTTTAGTTGCCATATATGGCATTAATTATCACGAATATATTAAAGTAATTTACTTGTCAGATATGGCAAGTGAAAAAAAGTGATTTTAATATCGCCCTAGGAAAAACAATTAAGGAAATTCGTACAACGCTACAGTTGAGCCAACTTGACGTAGCTAGTAAAATAGACGGTGAATTTGATACGACAAATTTATCGCGCATTGAGTCCGGAAGAATAGCAACGACAGTTTTTACTTTAGACCGAATTTGCCGAGCTATGGGAATTTCACTTGAAGACTTTTTTAAGGCTCATAGCCGCCGAAAATGATTTACGTAAAGTAAAAAGTGTTTGTAAGATTCTCTAAATCTCCCAATCTCCCAATCTTTCAATCTTTCAATCTTTCAATCTTTCAATCTCAAAATCTCCCAAAAATACAAAACTCCGGTAATCAGCCGGAGTTTCAATCATCAATCAAAAAACGAACAGTTAATCAGACTGTTGTTCGCCGTAAAAATCGTAAAACTTACGAGTTATCCCAAATAAGTTTTTAAAATTTTGCTTCTTGAGGTGTGTTTTAAGCGTCTGATCGCTTTTTCTTTAATTTGTCGAACGCGTTCGCGGGTCAAATCAAAGGTTTCACCAATTTCTTCTAAGGTCATCGGGTGTTGGTCGCCCAAACCAAAATACAAGCGCACTACATCGGCTTCTCTTGGTGTAAGGGTCTCTAACGAACGCTCAATTTCGGTGCGCAACGATTCGTGAATCAATTCGCGATCCGGATTCGGCGATTCGCCCGAACGCAATACGTCGTATAAATTCGAATCTTCACCTTCCACTAAAGGAGCATCCATCGAAAGGTGACGGCCTGAGTTTTTCATCGACTCCTTCACGTCGTTTACCGTCATGTCGAGTTCTTTTGCAATTTCCTCAGCACTAGGCGGACGCTCGTTTGATTGCTCCAACAAAGCGTACATTTTATTAATTTTATTGATCGAACCAATTTTGTTCAGCGGCAAACGTACAATACGCGACTGTTCGGCTAAAGCTTGTAAAATCGATTGTCTGATCCACCAAACGGCGTACGAAATGAATTTAAATCCACGTGTTTCGTCAAAACGTTGTGCGGCTTTTATCAATCCTAAGTTTCCTTCATTAATTAAATCCGGAAGCGTAAGTCCTTGATTCTGATATTGTTTAGCAACCGAAACTACGAAACGCAAGTTGGCTTTGGTAAGCTTCTCTAACGCGCGCTGGTCGCCGGCTTTAATCTTCTGTGCCAATTCAACTTCCTCATCAGCGGTAATCAAATCAACCTTTCCGATTTCCTGTAAATACTTGTCTAACGATGCAGTTTCCCGATTGGTAACCTGCTTGGTAATTTTGAGTTGTCTCATTTTTTAACTCCTTGCTGTTATGGATACAATGCTTTTACGCACGGTCCTCGCAAAAAGTTACACACAGCCAAAAATTTCTTCCAAATTATTCGAGAATTAAACGTAAAGCTCTGATTATGTTATGCTTAATTTTTTTGGGCAATCCGCTGCGGCAGTAGTGGAAATTCCGTATACCGCAGCGTCGCGCTTTTTGCTGCAAGGGTTCGCAAACAGCTGCGGCGCACCGTCGTTTTTGCGTGCTTCCGCTGGTCGCACTTAAAACCTGCGGTGCGCACGCGCTGTTTTTTGCCCCCTTTTCGCGTCAATCGCTATTGCGGCGTATCGTTTTCAGAGAAAAGTGTGCACTTAAAAAGGCATTCGAAAAACTAAACTACTACTTCCCGTAATTAAAATGAGTTACTAAAGCGGTAAAACGAGTAGGTTTGGGTTTCGTTATCGTAGCCACCAAAGAACAACTGCTTGTTGATTTGAAAAATGCTTCGAGCGGTAAGTTGCTCATTTTCGAAAGCAAATTTGCGTAACCTGTCGAAGGGTAATCTTATTAAATCTTCCTCTATATGGTTGAAATTTTTGTCGAATAAACAATTAATGTACATGATTTTTCGGTTCGCGTACGAATCGAGGTTATCTAGCGAGTAGTTACTCGAAAGTGCAGCTGCAATTAAACCGCCCGCTAAACCGCCAACCAAAACGCCTGTTGCAATACCGTTGTTCGCTGTATTAACCGAGACGCCTCCTAAAGTCAGGTATATTTTATCATTAAAACTGTAGCAACTTATCGACGGGTTGGTGTTGTATATTTTTCGGAGCAGCTGGTTTGAAGTTTCTAAAACTCGCGAATTTTTGATACTGCCATTTTCTTGAATTATAGGCGAGTTTTTAAAATCAATTTCTTGGTCGTCGGTTAGTTCAATCAGTTTTAGCTCCGTCTTATCCATATTTTTAACCGAAATCTTCATTTTTTCAGAGTTAATCTTCATTTGAATGAGCTTATCATCCACCAAAAACGAATTGGAATCGTTGTAGCCAAATTCGGTTTCAATTAAGAATGGTTGCTGAAATGCGGTTTGCGAAACAGAAAAATCATTTAAATCGATACGCAGCATTTGCGAAAAACTCTGATTAGTGTCGAAAACAAAAATCAGCGTGTTGTCTTTCACATATACTTTTCTTTTACTTGCGCTAAATGCCAGCGATGGCGGTGTTTCATTTAAAATATTCTGCACGGCAAAAGGGAAATCAATGTCTGTTTGCGCACTTAAAATGTCCCACAAATTGGTTCGTTTCATTTCCTCGTTTAGAAAGACAATGTTCGACAAGTCGATGCTTTTTTTGGTCACGTTACCATCTGCAAAAGCGTACAGATTTAAAATGCTTTCGTTTTTCGTTGCGGTAATGAGGTAAAAGATGTTGTTAACCGTTATTTTCTTAAATAGGCGTTCTTCTGAAAAACTAAACTTGTGTGCTTTTTCGCTGGTCTGTTTGGTTCCGAAATCAAAGCATTGGGCAACGATTTCTTTGTTGCTTGGTGTCGACCAATAAACATAGTATCGG
>CALRVY020000043.1:0-18980 GCA_943371725.1 Pseudanabaena sp. UWO311
AATGCAGAAATTGATTTCGAAATTTGTATTTTCACGTTACGATTATTGTTTCAATCACTAATTTAAGTGAAATAATCTTAGCTGCAAAATACTGTTAATAAGTGTTTTGCAGCATTTTTTTTAT
Organism: Pseudanabaena sp. UWO311; assembly: GCA_943371725.1. Classification (GTDB taxonomy): domain Bacteria; phylum Bacteroidota; class Bacteroidia; order Flavobacteriales; family Flavobacteriaceae; genus Flavobacterium. The sequence goes on from CALRVY020000043.1 coordinate 125, forward strand.
CTGACATGCGGATTTTAGGAGCTATCGGGACTAACTTCCCTTAAAAGATACGTTAAGTGGTGAACTCATCGAAGTCTATTTTCTAGCTTCTAGCTTCTAGCTTCTAACTTCTAAAAAACATACGTAAAGTGGTGAATTCATCGAAGTCTATTTTCTAACTTCTAGCTTCTAACTTCTAAAAAAGATACGTTAAGTGGTGAATTCATCGCTACCGCGCCATCCATCAAAGCTCCGCTTTGATAATAGTATAAAAAGAAAAAAACGCTCAAGCAAGGCTTGGCGTTCTTTTCTTTTTATACTATTTATTCGTGACCTCGACTGGATTCAAACCAGTAACCTTCTGAGCCGTAATCAGATGCGCTATTCAGTTGCGCCACGAGGCCTTTTTGAAAACTTTCGAAAGATGTAGTTTCGAGCGTTTTGCGGGTGCAAAGATAGCGTATTGATGGACTTAGACAAGAAAAAAGTAAAGAAAAATTCGTTGATTAATCTAACGATCTAATTGTCACATAATAACGATAACCAAATAAAAGCTTTTGCCACGGTTTTAAGCGCATCACATTAACTCCCGATTGCGTAAAACTTGGCAATATTGCTTTGTTGATACGTGCTAATGCCTTGAAAAATGCTTTTTTCATTTGAGTTTTATTTCAAAAACGGTATCCCAGTTCTTACCTGTTACAAAAAGCGTTTTAGAAGATTTGCGATAAGCAATTCCGTTTAAAGCATCTGGCTTTGAAGCTTTATCGATTTTAGAACGCAATGCACTCAAATCTAAAATACCTTCTACAACACCGGTCTCTGGATTTATAATAGCAATGGCATCTTTCTGCCAAACATTGCCGTAAATTTTGCCATCTACCCATTCTAATTCATTAACCTGTTTAATCTTTTCACTGCCGAGGTAGACACTCACGTGACCAACCATTTTTTGGGTATTGGGATCCATTTTCCAAAGCTTCTCCGTGCCATCGCTTTGGTAAATGTAGGTGCCGTCGTTTGTCATTCCCCAACCTTCAATTTCCTTGTCGTAGTCGAATTCCTTAAGTAACTTCCACGTATTCGCATCGTAAATAAAGCCTTTGCGTTCTTCCCAAGTAAGTTGAAAAATCTGATTATTAATTACCGTTATGCCTTCACCAAAATACTGCGCATCAAGCGATAAGCTCTTTAGAATTTTACCTGTTTTGTAATCGGTTTTGAGCAATTTACTTTGTCCTCTTAAACCCGTTCCTTCCAAGAGTGTGTCTCTAAAAAACTCAAAACCTTGTGTAAACGAACTGGCGTCGTGTGGGTACGAATTTAAAATGGTGTAACTGTACACTTGCGGAATAACGTCGGTTACAACTTCAATACGATCGGATATGGAAAGATCGGCGCCATCTACCGTGAGTGCCACTCGTACATCGATGTAACCTAACTTAGTATCCGAAATCATTGCTTTGATCGAAGAACCTGTTCCCGAAGCAATCAACTTTTCATTAAAAAATAGCTTTATTGTCGAAATCTTCTCGGAATATTCGCTGTTTACGTTTACAAATACTTCCTTTCCCGACAAATATTTTTTGTCTGTGCTGTTAAATCCCAGTGTAAAATCAGTTGTTTTAGGCGAATTACAACCTATTACTGCAAATAGTAAAAAAAAGATGCATCCCAAAATACGACCTTGTGTTCTGATTTCCATAGATATAGACTTTAAGTGAAGCCGAAAGCGCTTTTGTAATTCGGCGTATCGTTTGCGAAAATACAAAATGAACGTATATTTGCGACGGCAAGTCCTACACGACCAGCTCCTGCAGACTCCCCCAGGATGGGAACATAGCAAGGGTAAGCGGTTGAGCGGTGCGATGTAGGGAGCTTGCCTTTTTTTATGCGCTAAACTGAAAGGCTACTCAACCGAAATAAAATATCTTAGCAGCGCATTTTTTCCGTACAAAACCATGAAATCGCATAAAAAAGTTATCCTTGTAACCGGTGCCTCTTCCGGAATCGGATTAGCCATAGCCGAATACCTATCTACAAACGGATATATCGTTTACGGAACAAGTCGTTCTGCAAAAGAAAATCCGTTATTTACTTTCCTTGAAATGGACGTTCGAGATGAAAATTCCGTCAACATAGCAGTTCAAACTGTTGTAGATCGCGAAAAGCAACTTGATGTTGTGGTGAATAATGCTGGTGTTGGAATTACGGGTCCGCTCGAAGAAACACCGATTTCGGAAGCTAAAAATCATTTTGACACGAATTTTTTTGGTGCCATTTCGGTTATGCAAGCGGCACTGCCTCAAATGCGAAAACAAAAACACGGACTTATAATTAACGTAACTTCAATAGCGGGATATATGGGTTTGCCCTTTCGGGGAATATACTCTGCTGGAAAAGCGGCTTTAGAAGTACTTACCGAAGCGGTGCGACTCGAAACCGCTCAATTTAACATCAAGATTTGTAACGTGGCACCGGGCGATTTTGCAACCAACATTGCCGACCGGCGGTATCATGCTCCTGTACTTCCAGAATCGGCCTATGCAAAAACATATGGAGCAACGCTTAATGAGATAAACAGTCATGTAAATTCGGGTTCAAATCCGATCGAAATGGCCGAAGCTATTGCGAAAATCATCAACACACCCGAACCAAAAATTCATTATAAAGTTGGGCTATTCATGCAAAAGTTCTCTATTGTTCTAAAACGAATACTTCCCGATTTAATGTATGAAAAAATGTTACGCCGACATTTCAAGTTATAAACCGACTATCGATTACCTTTGCAGCGATTTTTAAACACACAACCATGAAGTTTTTTATTGATACCGCAAACTTGGATCAAATTAGAGAAGCGCAAGCCTTAGGCGTACTCGACGGCGTTACTACAAATCCAAGCCTTATGGCAAAGGAAGGAATTACAGGAAAAAACAATATTTTAAAGCACTATGTTGCTATTTGTAACCTCGTTGACGGAGATGTAAGTGCCGAAGTTATTGCAACTGATTACGAAGGAATGATTCGCGAAGGTGAAGAACTTGCCGATTTACACGAACAAATCGTTGTTAAATTACCAATGACCAAAGAAGGTGTCATGGCTACCAAGTATTTTTCGGATCGCGGTATTAAAACAAACGTAACACTTGTTTTTTCTGCCGGACAAGCACTTCTGGCTGCAAAAGCTGGTGCAACTTACGTTTCGCCTTTTATAGGACGTTTGGATGATGTGAGCACCGACGGCTTAGCACTAATTGAAGAAATTCGAGCGATTTACGACAACTACGATTATCAAACGCAAATCCTTGCAGCTTCGGTTCGTCATACGATGCACATTGTAAATTGTGCTAAAATTGGAGCCGATGTAATGACTGGTCCGCTTTCAGCAATTGCAGGCTTGTTAAAACACCCACTGACCGATATAGGATTGGCGCAATTCCTGGCCGATTACAAGAAAGGAAACGAATAAAAAAAAGCTGTCAACCGACAGCTTTTTTACATTTTGGACTCAAACGCCACGTCGAATAAGCTCACGAATGCATTGGCAATATTTCCTCTGCTATCGGTAATTATCGTTCGATGTATTTTATTAATCACCCATTTTTTGCGCAAGTCCTCGAAATTTGCCGCGCGGTATTCCGGAATGGTACCGAATCTGAAATTGGATAAGGTTTTAACCCATTTTTGTTGGTTTTTATCCACGTTGATAGCAATAAACTTGTAATCGGGATGTTTTTGCTGAAATTCTTGAATCCTTTTATGAGCTGCAATTAAATGACTTTGCAAACTTTCACTCCAAAAGAATATAACAGTCTTTTCATTGATTATAGAATCAGACGGAATGGTATCGCCTTTAGAATTGATTAACTCTACCGATGGGAGTCGTTTACCTGCCGTTAGCTGCTGAATAGCATTACCCATTTGACGGATTTCAGACTGTCGCGACCGATCTGTGGAAACCTTGAAAAAAGTGTCTAAAAATCGTTTATTGTTGGAAATATTCTGATCTTCCAACATGTACATAAAAGCAATATTGTTTAAAATAGCGTTTTTTATCGCATCATCTTTAAACAAAGTATCCGCTACTTTAATTTTATGAATATTGATTTCAAGAGAGTGTTCTTTCATGTCGGCCGTTGGATGAGCTGACGACATGGCGATGTTATTCAACATAAAATTCAAATATCCAATAAACGGCGAGTAACCTACCAAATCAGAATCATTATAGTTGATCGCTTTTCGGTGATCGTAATAATCTTTAGGAAGCTCATTTATGATCTTGTGTCCGGTGCGCATCTGATGAACAATCGGGTAAACCTCCTTTTTGCTGTAATGATTGTAATCGATCATAGCACGCGCATACTTATCAAAACCGTCAGACCATTTTAACTCTTTCCGCTTTTTACTGTAATAATTTTGCTTCGCCACATTTAGCGAATCGATTTTGGAAGTGAAGAGTTTGAAATCAGAATCGAAGTACTCAAACAACAAGTCTTTATCGCTCTCATTCTTCAAATACAAATCCATTAACACATTATTTTTTTGTGCGCCCCGTCCGGAATAAACAATCGATTGATCGAAATCTTCGGGGTTAATTCGCACGAGCAAGGAATCGTTCTTATCGAAATAAACGTACTGGTATTCAGGTTCGTACTTAAAAACGTATAAGCCTTCTGGAAGTGAATCAAATTTCTTAAAGAATCTATTGCGCTTATCTAAACGTATAGTATCCAATACTTTATCATTTTTGCAGAAAAGGATGTAATCGTTTGTTGGTTTGGTTACCAATCCGCCGAAGTAAGCGGTGTAATTGTCGCTAGCAAAATCGGCCTTGCAACTGCAACACAATACAGCGCACAAACTACTTGCGACCAATAAAGGGAATTTTTTGTAAAATGCTATGAATCTCAAACTCATAAAACAAAAATAGCCGTACAATTAAAACTCAATTGTTAACGCGGCGTTAAATAACAACACTTTACCATATCGGCTTAACTTGCCGAAACGGTTTATAAACACTACTTTTGCAGCCAATTTTTTCAAGTATGCTTACAGTAAACAACTTATCGGTACAATTTGGCAAACGTATTCTCTTCGACGAGGTTAATACCACCTTTACGCACGGCAACATTTACGGTGTTATCGGTGCAAATGGTGCTGGGAAGTCGACGTTTTTGAAGATTTTGAGCGGAAAAATGGATCCTACCTCGGGTCACGTATCGCTTGAACCGGGAAAACGGATGTCGGTTTTAAACCAGAACCACAATATGTTTGACGAGCATACCGTATTGGAAACAGTGCTTATGGGTAATCACGTTTTGTATGCTGTGAAGAAAGAAATGGATGAACTGTATCTTGATTACAACGACGCGAACGCCGACCGAATTGGTGAACTTCAAGTGCAATTTGAAGAGATGAATGGTTGGAATGCCGATTCGGATGCTGCTGCACTGCTGTCTAATTTAGGTATTGGCGAAGAATTTCACTACACGCCAATGGCAGATATGGATGGAAAATTGAAAGTACGCGTTCTTTTGGCGCAGGCACTTTTTGGAAATCCGGATGTATTGATTATGGATGAGCCAACAAACGACCTCGATTTTGAAACCATTCAATGGCTTGAGAATTTCTTGGCGAATTACGAGAATACGGTAATTGTTGTTTCGCACGACCGTCACTTTTTAGATGCCGTGTGTACACATATATCGGATATCGATTTTGGGAAAATTAATCACTATTCAGGAAATTATACATTTTGGTACGAGTCTTCGCAACTAGCAGCAAAGCAACGTGCGCAGCAAAATAAGAAAGCCGAAGAAAAGAAAGCCGAATTAGAGGAGTTTATTCGTCGTTTTAGCGCCAACGTTGCAAAATCGAAACAAGCTACTTCGCGTAAGAAAATGATTAGCAAATTGAATATTTCTGAAATCAAACCTTCTAGTCGCCGCTATCCCGCTATCATTTTTGATCAAGAGCGCGAAGCTGGCGATCAAATACTGAATATCAAAGGTTTATCGGCTAGCATCGACGGGGAAGTATTGTTTCAAAACGTTGATTTAAACATGGCGAAAGGCGATAAAATTATTGTTTTTTCCAAAGATTCGCGTGCATCTTCAGCGTTCTACGAAATCATAAACGGCAACATGAAAGCCGATGGAGGTAGCTACGAATGGGGCGTTACTACCAATCAGGCGTATTTGCCATTAGACAATCACGCTTTTTTTAGCAACGACTACACATTGGTTGATTGGCTAAGACAGTATGCAAAAACCGAAGAAGAGCGCGATGAGGTTTACATCCGCGGATTTTTAGGGAAAATGATTTTTTCGGGTGAAGAGGCTTTAAAAACGTCACGCGTATTATCGGGTGGTGAAAAAGTACGCTGCATGATTTCTCGTATGATGATGGAGCGCGCTAATGTTTTAATGCTCGATGAACCAACTAACCACCTCGATTTGGAGTCGATTACAGCATTCAACAACTCGTTGAAAAATTTTAAAGGATCGGTACTTTTAACAACGCACGATCACGAATTTGCGCAAACCGTTGGTAACCGAATGTTAGAGCTAACTCCAAATGGCGCAATCGATCGTTACATGTTATTCGATGATTATCTGGATGATCCAAAAGTTCAAGAGCTGCGCGCTAAGATGTACTCTTAAAAAAGCTTTCAGATTACAAGAACTCGCATTTTTATGGTGCACTTTCTTTTGCCTGAGAATGTCGAAGGCGGCTTTTTGATTTTCTTTATTTGGGCAGCATTTCCGGCTTTCGGCTGTATCTTTTTATTCCGCGATGCTTCATAAAAAGGATGCCGCCTCTATCCGGGCTGCAAAAACCGTTACCAGCAAAATGCGGATCAATTTCGATGAATTCACCACTTAACGTATCGTTTTTGGGAAGCTAGTCCCGATAGGTATCGGGATCGATGAGTTCACCCCTTCACGTATCGTTTTTGGGAAGCTAGTCCCGATAGCTATCGGGATAGACACGAGAAGCTAGACCCGATAGCTATCGGGATCGATGAGTTCACCCCTTCACGTTTCTATTATCCTCCCGAACCTACGAAACTTCGGAGCCTAAGCTAGTCGAAGGCGTAATTATGATACGTTCTGTGTTTTCCTCAGCAGCCAAACCTTCCACAAAATTCTGTGAGCTTCGGCGTTTTCTGTGCGCTTAATAAACTGTTACTTGAGTTCGTTGCAGCGTTGTGTACATTGTGAAAAACTTCGTGAAACATTGTGCTAAATTTAGAAGCTAGAAGCTAGACACGAGAAGCTAGACTTTGCGCAGTTCACCACTTTACGTTTCTTTTTCCCAACCCAACCCGCATACCGTCGGAGAATGAACACTTCGAAAGGAACATTGGATACATTGTGAAAAACTTCGTGAAACATTGTACTCCCTAAATCTTTCAATCTCGAAATTTCGAAATCTCAAAATTTTTGAAATATGCGGTTTTTCCGTAAAATTTATTTCTGGGAATTTCGTACGTGGGAATCGCTCCCCATCCCGCCCGCCCCCATCGAGGCGAAGTTTTGAAAAAAAATCGACATACGATTACGGCTTTTCCGCATATTTTTTAGGAAGTACTAAAGATTGGAGTATTAAGTATTAAGACTTTGATGCGTTCACTACTTGACGTGTCTTTTTTTGGGAAGCTAGTCCCGATAGCTATCGGGATCGATGAATTCACCACGTAACGTATCGTTTTTGGGAAGCTAGTCCCGATAGCTATCGGGATAGACACGAGAGGCTAGTCCCGATAGCTATCGGGATCGATGAGTTCACCCCTTCACGTTTTTATTATCCTCCCGAACCTACGAAACTTCGGAGCCTAAGCTAGTCGAAGGTTGGTACCTGAGCTAGTCGAAGGCAACCTTGTGTGCTTGGTGAAAAACTTTTTGGAGCGTTTTGCTCCTTATTTGAAAATGAGGAAAAATGCCGGTGTTAATAACTCGCGTTTATTTAAGAAATGAAATTCTGAAAATTAGGCCGTTTTAAAAGCAGATCACGGAAAAGGGATGGGGTCGTTACTATATACTGGGAAGTACCACCCCCGCCCCGTAGTGCGAAGTTACAAATTGATTTAAATCTCCGTTACGGGTTTTCCGCATATTTTTTTAGATCTAAATGCGAAAATTGTTGTTCTTTTTATCATTATCTACATCATTCATCATCGCGACCGCGATAAGCACGAATAGCTTCGATTTTTCCTTGTGCATCAAAATCAAGTACATCAACAACATGTAGGATTTCGGTGTTATTGACGGTAATAATGAGCTCGGCGGCAACACTGTTGGTGCGTTCATACGTGTGGAGCACTTCGATATGAAGCGACTGTGCGGCGGCGAAGTTTTTTCGCGTTTCATCCAAAGCAGCTTGTTTACCAACGACGCGCAAATTCCAATCGCGCAGAACAATCTGATCTGCAAATAACTCGGCCACAGCAGTTAAGTTTTTGTCTTGGTACGATTGCAAATACAGCAAGCAGATTTCGGTATGGCTTAACATCATTGTTTTAATTTGTTCGCAAGTTGAAAAAAAATGTTGATTTTACGGCTTATTGAATAACGATACGTGGGTAACGATTGCCCTAGCCGCGATTGAAACGGAAAGCCCGTAAAGCCAAAAAACCGCGCATTTGCTACATGTAAGGGCGACCCAAGAAGCCCGAAACAGCAGCTAAAATGCGGGTTTTTTTGCTGCGGACTTGTAGTGTAAAGCGCGAATAGCTTCAAAAAAAATCGCGTACTTTAGCTCTGCAAAAAAATAAGCTATGAAAATTGCAATTGTGTGCTATCCGACCTTTGGTGGCAGTGGTGTTGTGGCTACCGAATTAGGGCTCGAATTGGCACGAAGAGGGCACGAAGTTCACTTTATCACCTATCGGCAGCCTGTTCGATTGGCACTTTTAGAAACCAATGTACACTATCATGAGGTAAACGTTCCGGAATATCCGCTGTTTCATTACCAGCCGTACGAGTTGGCGTTGTCGAGTAAATTGGTCGATATGGTAAAACTGTATAATATTGAGATTTTACATGTACATTACGCTATTCCGCATGCATACGCCGGTTACATGGCCAAGCAAATGTTAAAGCGAGAAGGAATTCGGATTCCGATGGTAACCACTTTGCACGGTACGGATATTACGTTAGTAGGAAACCACCCTTTTTACAAACCCGCTGTAAGCTTTAGTATTAACAAATCAGATTATGTTACCTCAGTTTCTGAGAGTTTGAAAAATGCGACCTACGAGCTTTTTAAGATTAAGAAAAAGATTCACGTTATTCCTAACTTCATAGAAATTAAGAATATACAAGATTTGATTTTGAATCCGTGTAAGCGTTCGGCCATGGCGTTGAAGTCGGAACGCATCATTACGCATATTAGTAATTTTAGAAAGGTAAAGCGGATTCCGGATGTTATTGCTATTTTTAATTTAATTCAGCAGCGCATTCCAGCTAAGTTAATGATTGTTGGCGATGGTCCGGAGAAAATTAAAGCGGAACAGCTGTGTGAGCAACTAGGCATTCAAGATCGGGTTATATTTTTTGGAAACAGTAATGAAATTGATCGGATTTTAAGTTACACGGATTTGTTTTTGTTGCCCTCTGAAACCGAGAGTTTTGGATTGGCTGCGTTAGAAGCTATGGCGTGGCGTGTTCCGGTTATCAGCAGTAATTCGGGAGGTTTACCGGAAGTCAATTTCGATGGTATTTCGGGGTATTTGAGTGATGTTGGCGACGTTCAGGAAATGGCTGAAAACGGCATACGCATATTGGAAGACGACGCAACTTTGGAAGCTTTTAAAAGTCGAGCGTTTGAAAATGCGAAAAAGTTTGATATTTCGGCAATATTACCGCTATACGAACGTATATATGAGAAAGCTCTAAAGAAGCAGAAATGAGGAAATTAATTGTATTTGCACTGACTTTAGTGCTGTTTGGTTGTGGCGCAGGTCGCGATAAGTCGGCTAAAGCGCCGTTATTTACCATTTTAAAGCAATCAGGAACGGGTGGCGCACAGATTGAATTTTACGAAATTATTTCTGACGGCAAGGAGTTTGAATTGTTGAAAAACGATCCGGAATTAAAACGAAAAATCAGCAAAAGCAATGTGGATCAAAGTACTTTTGTTGTTTTGAGCGCTGGAGAAAAGCCGACAGGAGGTTACGGAATTACAGTGGTTGATGTTAAGGAAAAAAGTACTGAAATTGAAGTTTTCGTGCAGAAGACCAAACCTGCGGCAGATTCTTTTGTAACGATGGCGATTACTTATCCTATTTGTATCGTTCAGATTAACAGTAAAAAGCCTTTGGTTTTCAAGGAAGTGGAGTAGGAGCTACAGGGAATATTTGCCGTTTTTTTTGTGAAATCAAAAACCAGCTTTATTCAAAATAGCACGCATTTCTTCTTGTAATTTGAATGCGGCTTCGCCGGCTTTTTCGGCAAAATCGGCTTCGGAGCTGGCGTAAATAATGGCTCGAGAAGCATTAACGAGTAATCCGATTTTGTTGGTCATACCGTATTTACAAACGTCAGCAAGGCTTCCACCTTGTGCACCTACACCGGGAACGAGCAAAAAACTATTTGGTACAATTTTGCGTACCTGCTGAAAGTACTCTGGGCGTGTTGCACCAACAACATACATTAAATTTTCAGCATTTGCGTACGTTTGCGAGGTTTGCAGCACTTTTTCAAACAGAGGCGTTTCTTCTGTTGAATTTAGTTGAAAATCAGTTGCTCCTGGATTAGAAGTAAGTGCCAGCAATATAGTGTGCTTGTTTGGATGTGCGAGAAAGGGTTCAACCGAATCGCGGCCCATGTACGGAGCAACGGTAACACTATCAAAGCCTAAATCGTCGAAAAACGCACGTGCATACATATCGGCTGTGTTGCCAATATCGCCTCGTTTAGCGTCAGCAATGGTAAAAATTTCAGGATAATTTTCTTTGATGTATGCTACCGTTTTGCGAAGGGCTTTCCATCCTTTTTCGCCATGCGCCTCGTAAAATGCGACATTGGGTTTGTACGCAACAGTTACAAAATGCGTGGCATCGATTATGGCTTTATTAAATTCAAAAATGGGGTCGTCCGAGCCTTGCAAGTATTTAGGAAGGAGTTTTAAATCGGTATCTAAACCAACACACAGAAACGACTTTTTAATTTTTATTTGCTGAACGAGTTGATTTATTTCCACGGTTTTTTTAGTTTACATTACTCCTTCGGCGAGCTTTTCGGTGTTATTGACTAATTGTAGTTCGTCGATAATTTTCTGAATATCGCCATTCATGATATTTTGCAGTTCGTAAAGTGTGAGTCCGATTCGGTGATCGGTTACACGGCCTTGAGCGTAATTGTAGGTTCTAATCTTTGCAGAACGGTCGCCCGAACTAACTTGCGAGCTTCGTTTTTTAGCGTCTTCTTCTTGTTTCTTTGCAAGTTCCTGTTCGTATAATCGCGAACGAAGAACAGTTAAAGCCTTATCTTTATTTTTGTGCTGTGATTTTTCGTCCTGACATTGCGCAACCAATCCGGTTGGAATATGCGTTAAACGAACAGCTGATTTTGTGGTATTTACCGACTGTCCACCTGGACCCGATGAGCAGAAGTAATCGATTCGAACGTCGTTCATATCAATTTGTACGTCGAATTCTTCTGCTTCAGGCAAAACCATAACGGTAGCTGCGGATGTATGCACTCGACCTTGGGTTTCAGTTTGCGGAACACGTTGCACGCGGTGAACGCCTGCTTCGAACTTTAGCGTTCCGTAAACATCTTCACCGGTTACTTCAAAAATAACTTCTTTAAATCCACCTGCTGTACCTTCGTTGGTATCGACAATTGACGTACGCCAACCTTTACCTTCGCAGTATTTGGTGTACATTCGGAAAAGATCTCCTGCGAAAATAGACGCTTCGTCGCCACCAGTACCGGCTCTGATTTCCATCATGACGTTTTTCGCATCTTCTGGATCTTTTGGAATCAGCATAAACTTGATTTCTTCCTCTAATAACGGCAAACGCTCTTTGGCTTCATCTAATTGCATGCGAGCCATCTCAACCATCTCGGCGTCGGAACCGTCGGCTATGATTTCGTTGGCTTCGCTGATATTGCCAACTACATTCATATATTCTTCACGTTTTTCGACAATCGCTTTTAAATCTTTGTACTCTTTATTGAGCGCGATGTATCGTTTTTGATCGGAAATGACGTCGGGCTGTATGATTAAATCGGAAACTTCGTCGAAACGTTGTTTAATATATTGTAAACGGTCTAACATGATGGATAACCTCTTTTTCGGCGTGCAAATTTAGTGATTTTCTTCGAGCTTTCTTAAGCTTCGCAAAAGCAAAAAAACCAAAAAAAGTGTAATCAATTACAGATGAAATCAATCGTGAAAAACGCAATTTAACACTATCTAAAGTTCACCGAAAGGGAAAAAATAAGCTGATGGCTGTTGTTTAGATAACTTGCTTGACTGCTGATCGTGTTCAAATCATAGCTCGCATACAAGTAATTAACACCGAATGAAAAAGAGTAATCGCGATTGATTCCGTAATTCAAAATACCACCAGTAAAAAAAGAACGACCTGCATAACCGCCGGATTTAGGTTTGTAATTGTTAAAATGCGATAAACCGAATCCGACCAAAGGCAAAACTCTCCAATTTTTTTTGATTAGCGCTTCGTATTCCACCTGAAAAGATCCTCTAAACTCTTGGATAGTTTTAAAATTACCCAAAAACTGACTCTCTTTAACCGAATATCCCGTTACATCGCCACCAAGAACAAAGTGAAATTTTTTGTAATTAACGAGTGCGAAATTTACGCCAAATCCGATATTAGGCTGGGTGTCTTGTGCAATTGCGTTATCTCCAAAAGCTGTGGGTTGAAAGATTCGCAATCTGAAATTGTTTACATAAGGAATTGAATCTTTGGGAATTCCGCGTGATGCTTGCGCATGAGCAGCTGATTGAACACTGATGAACGCTAAAAGGATGTATATATATTTCATTAGTAAAACACATTAATAGCACCAGATGTGGCACCGGCATTGACAACTTGAGTTACATTTTCGATAATGCGAATACCTCCATTATTAACTTCCACTTCCATAGTACAGGTTATGTTTGAGTTTTTAAGAACTATTCTTCGATTTGGATCGGTGAGATAATCGGGCGGATACCAAAGTCCGTCTTCGGCGGTAAGCGGATTTGCAATGATGTAGTCGGCCGGAGCTTCAGGTTCAATTGTTACGTTAAAAAGGGTTCGATTTGAGGCAGATGCAGCGAAATTTAATAAAACTGCTACAGTTTCACTTTCTTGAAAAAAGGTAACGTTGTTTAACTCTAGTGAAAGATCTTCCATTTCCCTGCGAAGAATGCGGTAAATAGCCTTTTGTTGGTATCCATTTTTTTCAAACAAAGCAGAAAAAACCAAGCTAGCATCCTCATGCGGAATCGGGAAGTTCGCTAAGAAAGTTCCATCCGCGCGGGTTTCCACAGTGTTGAGAACGTCTTCATCGTTTGATTCTGTTGCGGTGAGAATTACTTTCACGCCACCAACCCCAGCGCCAGTTGCATCAACCACTTTTCCCGTTGCGGTTACTCTACTTGAACCGTTGTAGGTTATTAAATCAGGTTCGCAGCTGCTTAAAACACTAGTGCTTACCAAACCTAGCAGCAATAATTTTAGTTTTTTCATTTTGTTATTTCAGAGTTGTATTTTATTGTTAAACAATGTTTTATTTCGATCTGTTGTTGTATGTGAAGGCATCAATATCGCAGCTTCATTATTGTTTCTTAGTTAATTTATGTCATGCGATTTTAAAAGAGTTTGTTTTCTTATTACACGTTTTTAATTGGTATTCAAATACTTGCATTTCGCAGCTAAAAACAAACGGTTTGCGATTTTTTAAATTACGACGCCAAAGTACAAATAACACTACTATTATGCTTTTTTACAACGTTAATTTTTAGATGCTCAAAACAAAAAAAGGTTGCTTGATTTTTACATAAAGAGTTATTCTTCTTTAGAGCACAAACCTGCAAAAGAATTTTTATATGTAATAGTAAGCTGTTTTATCTGTATTTTTAATTCTTATACCAATTAAAACCTCTTAAATTTGCCCCTCAATTTTTGAAGAAATGAGTGTTTATAAATTTCGTGTTATTTTAGACGATGAAGATGATGTTTTTCGAGATATAGCCATTTTAGACGATGATTCTCTCGAAGATTTACACAATGCTATTGTTAATGCTTTCGATTTTGATGGTATGGAACCAGCTTCTTTTTATAGTTCCGACGATCAATGGAGTCAGGGCGAAGAAATTTCGTTGTTCGATACCGGTGATGTCCCTGGAGAAGCGAAAATAATGGCCGATTATCAGATTTCTGAATGGTTTTCTGACGATATGACCAAAATGATTTACGTGTACGACTATATCAGTATGTGGACTTTTTTCGTTGAATTAGCAGCTATAGAAGAAGCAGAAACAGGCGTAACGTATCCGAGTTTACTTTTTTCACACGGTATTATGCCGGCTATGGCGCCGGAAAAGAAATTTGTTGACGATAGTGAAAATCATTTGGATTTTGACGAAGACGGTTATGATGAAGAAGATTTCGACCAATTTGATAGTGGCGAAAATTTTGAAGACTATGGATTTGAAGAAAACTGGAACTAATACCTTACTTACTGACTAATGATTAATCTTTATAATACCCAAATAGAATCACTTTCGCTGCACAGAATCGGAAATAAAAGTCGGAACGAAGGTGTTTTTCTGTCAAAAGATACGCTCGCGCTAAGCGACGAAATGATGCCGCTAATCAAAGAGTTTTTTTTCAAACCTTTTCGTGAAAAAGAAGAAAACTATTACCAATTTGCTCATGAAGTTGATTTGGAGTACAACGAGATGTACAATTTAATGACTAGCATCTTTGATAATCCGAATTCAGCTCACGATCAAGCAGCAAAAGTAGCGCAACATTTGTACGAGCAATCAAACCATCCACATATAAAAAACGGTGAGTTGTTCGTTGCATATCTTACTAATGCACTGATAGACAACCAACGTGTAGATGCTGTCGGAATTTTTAAAAGTGAAATTCAAACCGACTTCCTACAGTTCGAAGAAAAGGAAGAAAACTTGCAACTCCTTTTGCAACAAGGAATTAACCTGAGCAAGCTCGATAAAGGTTGTCTTATTTTCAACTACAAAAAAGAAGAAGGTTACAAGATTTTATCCGTAGATTCGAATCGATATGATGCGCGCTATTGGTTAGAACATTTCTTAAATGTTGATGTATTTCAAGACGAAAATTTCATAACGAAAAAGTACCTCAAATTCTGTCAAGACTTCGCTAAAGACGTTGTGCTTCCCGCAGAAGATAAAAAGGAAGAAGTTATGTTTATGAATCGCTCGGTAAACTATTTCGCGAAAAACGACAACTTCGAAGAAACAAACTTTTTAAATGAAGTACTCGATAATCCGGATTTAATCCCTGAATTTAAGAACTATAAGGTTGATAAAGGTGAAAAATACAGTATCGAAGATGTTACCTCATTTCCGATTGCGAACGCGGCTGTAACCGATGCTCGTAAAAAGTTAAAAAACACCATTCAACTCGATACAAATATCCAAATCAAACTTGATTTTATCAATCCGGAAAGTGCCGAAAAGTTTGTAGAGAAGGGATGGGATGAAGAGCGCCAGATGTATTATTATCTCGTCTATTTCAATAAAGAACAAAAAAGCTAGCGCAACCAAAAAAAAAGCCAAGCATCTTAAAAAAAAAAACGCAATGAAACGATTTCTTACACTAGCATTAGCTCTCGTATTTTTCGCAGGCTGTACCGACGAATCAACTAACGACGACGTTTGTATCGATTATAAACTGGAAGATGTTGTGAGTGTTGTTGACCGACCAGAAGCACCAGCTGGAACTTTTGGGTTTGATGTGAGTTTTCAAGTGGATAACGGCTGTGGCGAATTTTACGCTTTTAATGAACAAACCGTTGGAAATACTAAAACAATTCGGGTGTCTACTAAATACGAAGGTTGTATTTGTACGCAAGATATGGCTATTTTGACCGAAACGTATCGATTTTCGCCCGAACTTCCTGGAACATACACCATCAATTTTGTCATGGCTGATGGAACAACGGTAACAAGAACTGTGGTTAAACCCTAAATTTTAGCATTATACGCAACCTATTTCAAAGCAAAGCATCTTCAATATGGTTAGTTTGTTAGACCTTCCATAATTGTGTTTTGTTTTAGATTCGAAACGCGCTTTGAGAAATCAGAGCGCGTTTTGTTTGTTCGCATCAAACGCTTATTTGAAATGCGTTGCCGCAATTGTTCAAGAAGGTAATTTTCGTTCACTAAACCTATATTCTTGCTCGGGCACAGCCGCACAGATTTACTTCTGTTAATTTATAACTCAAGTCTTTAAATTCATTGGTTCTAAGAAGTAGTTTTGGAGCTGTTTTTATTGCGGGCTATCGTTTATCAATTCAAAAAAATTTTGAGGTTCGTAAGTTACTCGAGCAAAGTTCTTTTTGAGTAATTCTGATTTAATTATGTTCCCCGTTTTCTTTTCTATACATTTTCTCCAAATTTCATTTTGGCGGAAAAATTGATTTTCTATCTTGAGAAAACTGTGATTTTCCTCGAAAATATGGTACGACAAGTCTAAATCGTTGCTAACCCTAAGTTCGCCTTCAAGATATTTTTGATTGATCCATAAATTTATTTGAAACGTATCTTTGGTATTGTTAGTGAATTGAAAATCAATGTAATTGTAAAAAATGGCAGCGCCACTTCCAAAAGGTAAAACTCTACCTTCGTCTGGAAATGGATCGAAAGAATGGTTCGATTTTTCGATTATAGTTAATGGACTATGCATTACCAACCAATGTATCATATTTGAAATCTGACAAATTCCACCGCCAATTCCTGCTCGCGCCTCTCCAAATGATAGTTCCATTCCGAGTAAGTAACCTTTTCTTTTTGTTGGAAGTCCAACAAGTCTGCAAAATGAAAACGTTTCGCCCGGTTTAATTAAAACGCCATCTATTTGTTTGATCGCGATGCTGAGATTCGTTACTTTATTCAGCTGGAGTTGCTCATTGCTTTCACCTAGTTTTCGTAATAAAACGGATTGGTGTTTTTTTATGCGAAATGAAAGTTTTTCTGTTACCCGTTTTTTAGCGTACTTTTTCTTGTCAAAACACCAGTCGAAATAACGTCTTATTCGCCTTGCCCATACGGCTAAAAAATATAAAATAGGATGTCGTTGACTTAATAATTTTCGTTGTTTCACGGACTAGTTTCTTGTTCATAGCGAATATATATTTTCCCACCGAACGTAAGTAACAATTTTTAATAATTATTCTCCTTCTGGTAAATGCGCTTCTTGTTTTCGCGCCAAGCGTTAATGCGATAACATCATCAGTAAATCGTTCGTGGTAAAGAGTTGTTCAGTATTAAAAAGGTTTTAACCCTGAAAAATAAACACTTTTGTAGAATTTGGTTACCAAAATACTCTGTGTATTTAATTCAGATTTAAACTGATTACAGTTTATGGTAACACTTGGCAGACCTTTTTGCATTGATAATAATTGTTCTTTTTTTGCTACTTTTGAAGTAAAGAATCTAGTTGATTTATTACGATTAATTACGTTTCAAACGAATAATAGTAAAAATGGACAAAAAGCAAGCAAACGCAAAATATTCAGACGGTCGCTATAATGTTGAGTTAAGTCTTTCATTATTTCTATGGCAAGAAGACAATATATTTTATGTTTATGCTCCAGCTTTAGATCTAACAGGTTATGGTTTAAGTAAAGAGGAAGCAAGAGAATCTTTTGAAACGGTCTTAGAAGAATTTATTGTTTACACACATAACAAGAAAACTATATTCACAGAGTTAGAAAATCTCGGTTGGGCAGTCAATAAAAAGAAAAGAAGAGTAGTTTCTCCAGATTTTGAAGATATGTTGGCTGAAAATGAGCACTTTAATCAATTGTTTAAATCAAAAGATTTGATTAAAGATTACTCAAAAGTTAATCTACAGCTTGCTTAAAAATGTCAACGCAGCATCTGCGAAATATTACAATTTCTCAATTAGAATCTTTTTTGGAGCTTTGCTTATGTAAATTTATTAAGAACAAAAAAGGTCATGTTCAGTACACTAGATCTGATTTAACTAGACAGTTAACGTTCCAAAATCATATCGAACCCGTGCCCGAATTCATCATACAAAACCTACTAAGAGGCTTGGGCTATTCAAAAAAAGATTTTTTTGATATACTTGAACAGAAGAAAGTAGTAGTTAAGGTAGGTAGTAAATACCACCTCAGAGAAGCTGCTGATAAGTAAGCTTGAAAGTTCTTTTCATTTGTTCTCACAAGCTATAATACGCAAAGTCTTTTTCGAACAACTGCAAGTTTAAATGTTTTTCCACCAAACGTTACCAACGCATTTCCCTAGCCGTGGTTGCAGTGGAAAGCGCGCAAAGCAAAACCAAACCATTTTACCGAAAGCTGTGGCGACCAACGGAAGCCGCAAGCTGCACGTGTAAAATGCTTGGTTTTGCTGCGTACTTGTAACGGAAAACGCGATTAGCTACAAAAACCTGAGTTCGATTAAAAATCTTTGTCAGAACGCTTTAAATCAACAAATTGTGAAATCAGATAACATGGGAAAAGACCAATTTCCCCCCCTAAACAGATAAACAGCCGCCTACTTCGTTAGATTTTTTTGCGATACTACAGTATCCCAAAACAAATCTGCCTGTTATACCAATTGGATCTATAAAACAGCCTAATAAAAAAATGTTTTTAAGCCATAACTGCTTTAA
>CALRVY020000044.1:0-18837 GCA_943371725.1 Pseudanabaena sp. UWO311
TTTTCCATGGTAAAATCTCCAAAATTTCTACAAAATCTGGTTTTTTACGTACTCACTATTATTTTAAATAGCACATTTTTTGGAATTTGGAATAAGTACCGAAAAGAAATTTATCATTAAACCTTCACCAACAACTCTAACCATTGCACAACGACTTCTTTTGCATTAATTTCGACAAAACTCTCAAATTCCATTTAAATTAGGGCCATTAAAGCGCAGTTCGATTTTCGAGCGCATACCTAAATACAATTAAATTTCGAACAGTACAAGTAAATTCAAAAAAAAGAACTGAAACGTTTTCTAAAAATAGTATTCCTGATAGCGACGATTTTTTTACTTGTGCCCTACTCTATCGGTCTGTCTGAGAAAGTTCGAAATAAACATCTGAAAAATCTACCTTTTACTTATTATCTATGGATCGGAAAGGTACTACTAGTTATGATCTTTTTAAATTTCAAATGGTTATTTCTCGATAGGAAAAAGCGCTGATGCAAATTTGAAATCTATACTAACCCACTAATTCCGATTTTAAATCCTTATAAACCAAGCATAAAAGCATTTCAAAATACGTATATTTTTTGTATTTTTGCACGTATAATCGATTGTTATGGATGCCAAATTAACGTTGAAACTGAATCAGGAAGTAATTGAAAAGGCCAAAATATATGCGTCCCACAAAAAGGTTAGTCTATCAAGATTAATCGAAAACTACTTAAATTCAGTAACGAACGATGCTCAAAACGACGATTCTATTGTTATTTCACCTTTTGTGAAAAGTTTGAGTTCAGGCAAAAAACTCCCCACCGATTTAAATGACAAACTAGAGTATTCTGAATATCTCATAAATAAGCACAAATGAGTAAAAGAGTATTCTTAGATACGAACATTATCCTTGATTTACTTGGCGATAGAGAACCGTTTTATCATTCCATTGCTCAAATTGCCACCTTGGCAGATCAGAAAAAACTACAACTTGTAGCTTCCCCCATTTCATTTGCTACAGTGAACTATTTTATTTCAAAATTTGAGGGAACTCTAGTGGCTAAAGACAAGCTACGAAAATTCAAAGTTCTTTGTGAAATCGCTATAATAGACGACACGATTATTGAAAAAGGACTAAATTCAAATTTTGAGGATTTTGAAGATTCGCTGCAATACTTTTGCGCTGTTGATTCTAAATGTGATGTTATCTTGACCAGAAACGCAAAAGATTTTAAAAACGCAGGACTTCCTGTATTATCAGCTGAGGAATTTCTAAAAATTACATCCGATAAGTAAAGTCTGGGGAAAGATTTGAATTCCGCCTATTTTAACACGTACCTAAACCACTGGAGGTAAAATTCATGCTGATTTTCTCAATTAAATTCTAGAAAGATTATAGCAAAGGCGTAAAAATTTATTTGTAATTTTATTTTTGTTACTTCGTAAGCGTTTCGATTCACAAGATTAAAACGAAGTTGATCGAAATTCTGAATAGAATTAGAAATAGAAGAAACAATAAAAAAACGGGAACGCAGTATATAAACGTACTGCCGCCTTTAAAACCGACCTGAAGTAAAAAATTTGATCAAAGAAGAACAACATACTAACCACTCTATTGCATTCATCGATACCGAAATTGAACCCAAAAGCAAACGCATTCTCGATATTGGGGGAGTAAAAGATACTGGAAGCTTGTTTCACCAATCTTCGGTTGCAGATTTTATTCAATTTGTGAAAGGCTCTCAATTTATTTGTGGACACAATATCATCAACCATGACATTTTGTACATCGGAAAAGCATTAGCTGTCGCAGGAATAAATTCAGCTAACCTAATCGATACGCTGTACCTTTCACCTTTACTTTTTCCGACCAAACCCTATCATGCATTAGTCAAAGACGACAAATTACATTATGAGGAAGCAAACAATCCTTTAAACGACTCCATAAAAGCAAAAGATTTGTTGAATGACGAGATAACTGCTTTTAAAGAAACAGATGACACGCTAAAACAAATTTTCTACTTGTTGTTAAACGACAAACGAGAGTTCAATGCCTTTTTCCGTTATATCAATTACAAAAGTTTTAACACTGATATTACCTTCTTAGTTCGAACAAAATTTAGAAATGAAATTTGCGAAAAAGCTGATTTAAGAAAGCTACTTCTTGAAAATCCCATTGAACTTTCCTACGCTCTATCGCTGATTAATTCCTTCGTTCACAACAAAAAAATACATTCTATTACACCGCGTTGGATTTTAAAAAATTATCCCGAAGTTGAACGAATTATGTTTCTGTTACGAAACAAACCTTGTGTAAGCGGTTGCGCGTATTGCAACGAAGTTCTGGATGCACACAAAGGATTGAAACGCTATTTTGGTTACGACTCTTTTCGAAGTTACGGCGGAGAACCTTTGCAAGAAAAAGCAGTAAAAGCCGCTATAAACAATAAATCTATACTTGCTGTTTTTCCAACTGGTGGCGGAAAATCAATCACATTTCAAGTTCCTGCATTAATTAGCGGAGAAACTTCAAAAGGATTAACGATTGTTATCTCACCACTGCAATCTTTAATGAAAGATCAAGTCGACAACCTAGAAAAAATTGGAATTACTGATGCCGTTACCATAAATGGCTTACTTGACCCGATAGAAAGAGCAAAATCTTTTGAAAGAGTTGAAGACGGATCAGCTTCAATTCTCTACCTATCGCCCGAGTCGCTGCGTTCAAAAACCATTGAAAGATTAATTCTAGGACGAAAAATCGCTCGTTTTGTTATCGACGAAGCGCACTGTTTTTCATCGTGGGGACAAGATTTCAGAGTCGACTATTTATATATCGGCGACTTCATAAAATCAATTCAAGAAAAGAAAAATCTAGACGATGGAATTCCAGTTTCATGCTTCACTGCCACTGCAAAACAAAAAGTAATCGAAGATATTCGCGATTACTTCAAAGAAAAGCTATCGCTAAACCTTGAACTATTTACGTCAAAAGCAGCGCGCACAAATCTGCAATACAAAGTTTTCAATAAAGCCGACGAAGATGAAAAATATCAAACAGTTCGCGATTTAATTGAAGAAAAGCATTGTCCGACCATTATTTATGTTTCCAGAACTCGAAAAGCCTATAAACTCGCTAAACAATTAACTGAAGATGGATTTAGTGCAAAACCGTTTCACGGAAAGATGGATAAGCATGAAAAATCTGAAAATCAAGATTCGTTTATCAATGGAACTACGCAAATCATCGTTGCTACGTCTGCTTTTGGAATGGGTGTCGATAAAAAAGATGTCGGAATGGTTATTCACTTTGAGATATCCGATTCGCTTGAAAACTACATTCAGGAAGCTGGACGCGCCGGAAGAGATGAAAACCTAACCGCAGATTGTTTTGTATTATTCAATGAAGAAGATCTCAGTAAGCATTTTATTTTATTGAATCAAACCAAGCTTTCAATAAAAGAAATTCAGCAAATTTGGAAAGCTATAAAAGATATAACCCGATTTCGTTCTACGGTTTCAAATTCGGCTTTGGAAATAGCGCGAAAAGCAGGTTGGGATGAGAATGTAGTTGAAATTGAAACACGCGTAACCACTGCTATTGCTGCCTTAGAAGACGCTGGATACTTGAAACGAGGCCAAAATATGCCACGCGTTTTTGCTAACAGTATTCTTTCGAAA
Source organism: Pseudanabaena sp. UWO311 (assembly GCA_943371725.1). Classification (GTDB taxonomy): domain Bacteria; phylum Bacteroidota; class Bacteroidia; order Flavobacteriales; family Flavobacteriaceae; genus Flavobacterium. The sequence continues at coordinate 3,664 of CALRVY020000044.1, forward strand.
AATGCCGAAGAAGCCATTGCGAAAATTAATACGTCGGATAAATTTCATGAAAATCAAAAAGAAAAAGGAATCCGAATTATTAAAAAACTTTTTTCAAGTAAAAGCAGAAAACAATCAGGCGATGAAGTAGCCGAATCAAGAGTCGACTACATCAGCGACCATCTGGGCATTGTAAAAGACGAAGTGATTAATATCGTCAATCTTTTGCGTGAAGAAAATATTTTAGCTGATGCGAAAGATTTGACAGCTTTCATCAAAAAAGGTGAAAACAGAAATCGTTCGTTGCAGATAGTCGATACGTATCGGAAAATCGAAAACTTTCTAGTTCACTATTTTGAGCAAGAAGAAAAAGTACTAAATCTTAAAGAACTCAACGAAGAAGCAGACTTAAGCGGAATTGAAGAAATAAACACGAACAAGATAAAAACGATCATCAATTTCTGGTCGATTAAGAATTGGATTAAACGAAAAAATTTAGATTCCAAAAACCATATTGCAGTTCTTTCTTTACACACGCGAGAAATCTTAAAAGATAAACTTAATAAACGCCATGAATTGGCAAATTTTATTATCCGATTTTTGTATGAGAAGAGTATTCAAAACGCATCTAATGCTGATTCGGAAAAAGAGGAAGTTTTGGTTGAGTTTTCTGTTCACGAATTAAAAGTCGACTATGAAAAAAGTGCTAATCTTTTTAAATTAAACATTAGTATTGAGGATATTGAAGATACGTTGTTTTATTTGTCGCGCATTGACGCAATAAAAATTGAAGGTGGTTTTCTGGTAGTATACAACCGTCTGACTATTGAGCGCACCGAACCAGACAATAAGAAAAGATATACCAAAGACGATTATCAAAAATTGCATCAGTTTTATGAAAGCAAAGTTCAACAAATACATATCGTTGGAGAGTATGCGAAAATGATGATAACAGACTATAAAAACGCTTTGCAATTTGTAGAAGATTATTTTCAGTTAAATTACAATTCGTTTCTAGGCAAGTACTTTAAAGGTAGCCGACAAAACGAAATCAAACAAAACATTACACCCGCAAAGTTTAAACAGCTGTTTGGAGAACTCTCGCCAACACAACTAAAAATCATACAAGACAACGAAACCAAACACCTTGTTGTTGCCGCTGGACCAGGTAGCGGAAAAACGCGCGTTTTAGTGCACAAATTAGCGTCGTTACTATTAATGGAAGACGTAAAAACAGAGCAATTGCTAATGCTTACGTTCTCGCGAGCGGCAGCAACTGAGTTTAAAAAGCGATTGCTGAAATTAATTGGAAATGTTGCCCATTACATAGAAATAAAGACCTTTCACTCTTATTGTTTTGATTTGTTAGGTAAGGTTGGAAGTTTGGAAAAATCCGACGAGATTTTAAAGAAGACCATTGAAAAAATAACAAGTAAAGAAGTTGAACAAAGCAGAATCACAAAGACCGTTTTAGTAATCGACGAAGCGCAAGACATGAACAAAGACGAGTTTGCGCTTATTAGGGTACTGATGGAACAAAATGAGGAAATGCGCGTTATTACTGTTGGCGACGACGATCAAAACATTTTTGAGTTTAGAGGTGCAAGTTCAAAACATTTGGAAGAGTTTATACGTGAGAATAACGCTGTGAAACACGAATTAATTGAAAATTATAGAAGCAAAATTAATTTGGTTGAATTTTCAAACGAATTTGTAAAGCAAATACCAAACCGTCTAAAACAACTGCCAATCGTTGCTATGCAAAAAGACAACGGTAAGTTAAAAATAGTTCGTTATCAAAATGGAAACCTCATCGAACCCATTGTAAAAGACATACTTTCAACAGGACTATCAGGTACAACTTGTGTCTTAACAAAAACAAACGAGGAAGCTCTACAAATTGCAGGTTTACTCCTTAAAAATAACGTTCACGCAAAATTGATTCAATCCAATGACGGATTCAATTTATACAATCTGTTTGAAGTGCGTTTCTTTGTAAATCAGGTAAATGCGTTTGATGAAGCACCAACTATTAGCGATGAAGTATGGACAAATGCTAAACATGCATTAATTAGCAGATTTAGAAACAGTTCTAAGTTGAAAATTTGCAACAACATTATTGAGGATTTTGAATCCATCAATCCCAAAAAGAAATATAAATCCGATTTAGATGCGTTTATACGGGAATCAAAACTAGAAGATTTTTTCAGTGAAAAAAGCGAAACTATTTTTGTTTCAACCATTCACAAAGCAAAAGGTAAGGAATTTGATAACGTTTTTCTACTGCTTGAAGACTTTAACCTCAGAACAAACGAAGAAAAACGGCAGTTATATGTTGCAATGACACGGGCAAAAAACAATTTGACAATTCATGTGAACTCCAACATTTTAGATCAGTTAAAAGCAGATCACGTACAGTGGATTGACAACAGAGATTTTCATCCTCAGCCGAAAGGTTTAGTAATGCACTTAACTCTAAAAGACGTATGGCTAAACTATTTCATCGATAAGCAAAGCTTTATATCTCAACTTACAAGCGGCGACACTTTAATTGTGAATGAAAACGGATGTTTTGATAGCAACGGCAAGCCCATTTTAAAGTTCTCTAAACAGTTTGTCGAACAAATTGAAACCAGAAAAACGAATCATTACGAACTGAAAAATGCAGCAGTAAACCATATTCTTTATTGGAAGAACGACAACATGGATCAAGAAGTAAAAATTGTGCTGCCAGAGCTGTATTTCGAAAGATTGATTGAAAACTAAATTGCTGCTAACTCGGATTTCAAAAAGGCGCTCCTAAAAATCTCCCGACTTTGAGATTAATCTGAAAAGTACGCTAACTTTAAAATCATACTACGGATTTTATTATAAAAAGCACCTAAAATTGAAACACGCTTCGCAAGGTATCCCGAACTAAGCCTGCCGAAGGTTGCTGCCTGAGCCTGTCGAAGGCTTTTTTGGGGAAGCTAGAAGCTAGACACGAGAAGCTAGACTTTGATGAATTCGCCATTTAACGTTTCATGTTTCCCGACTAACCCAAAATTTTTTGACGACTGAGCATTTCGAATGCTGATCTTTCATTTTTACCTTCTTTCGCTTCTTTTACTTTTTTCTATTTTTTCGCTCTTTTCCATTTCTTTCCTGGGTGAGCGACAGCAGCGACATCCTTTTTGGCGTTACGGAATTTCCACCAAATAGTTGCCAAAAAGATATAGCGAATGGCGCGACGGCGGCTCGGCGATACGTTTGCGAAGCGGTACTAATGCGCCGCCGGCACCCCCAAGAAAAGAGAAATAGTAATAATCGAAACGCTTTGAGAATATTACCGTTTTGATGTAAAAACTTCAGACTTGTTCATTTTAAAATGCTAATAAACTCAATTGCATTGGATTAACTTTTAAACCTCCGATTTTTGATACTCCAACAAATCAGCTGGCTGACAATCGAGTGCTTGGCAAAGCGATTCCAATGTGCTAAAACGTATTGCTTTCGCCTTTCCTGTTTTTAAAATAGATAGGTTTGAAAGCGTAATATCCACTTTTTCAGACAGCTCGTTTAACGACATTTTTCGCTTTGCCATCATCACATCTAAGTTCACAATTATAGGCATACTTATACGGTTAAGTCGTTATCGTGCTGTAATTCAATTCCTTTCTTAAAAACTAACGCAACTACAAACAGTATTGCCGACATCATTAAGTACGCCGAACTGTCGTTCCAATATTTACTCGCTCCTTCAAACGCATAACCTCGATGCAACAAATGTTTCGAAAAATTATGCGCTAAAAAACACAAAATACCCACCGAAAAAGCCTGATACGTAATTTTTAATATCAAATCGGACACGCTTTCCGTGAACGGATTAACCAATCTAAGTTCCTTGAGCAATCGCAAAACGTAGTAAAAAGTTACCGCTTTCACTGCCGCAATAGCAATCAGAAAACTAAAAAACAGCACATACACTTCGATACTTCTATTATACATTTCGGCCAAATTGAGCCCTGAATCAAGGTTGTACGTAGCAATCGGCTTAAACAAACTGAAAACGAAGTTAAAAATTAGTGTTCCCGTTTGAATACACAAGCCGATAAAAATCAGCCAGCATACAACTTGAATAAGCTTCCAAACAAAATGGTTCTTTGAAGTCATGGTATTTCTTTTTAATTGATTGCAGCAAATGTATTACTATTTATTGATAAACAATAAAAAAACATTGTTTTATAGCTAAAATGATTTGTTTTTCGAAAACGACGAATTTTAAAGTTGTCATTTCACAGTGAATCAAGTGTCTACATTTCAAAGCAGTAAAAAGTGACATGGTAATGCGAAAAAAGAAACGGTTTGTATTAAATAGTGGGATAAAAAACTGCTGCATTGCTCTATTTAGTTGCAGTTTTATCCATAAAATTACTATCCTTTTTGAAGCCTTTGTAGAAGAAATTAGGATTTTAATTGAATTCCGATTTTTAAGTTGCAATGCGGTTTATAATTTTTACCTTTGACCAACACAACAAATATGTGAAATGAGCCACAAGTTGTTACTCAACGGCAAAGAAATTGATGTGATCTTGCACAGATTAGCATGCCAGCTTCTCGAAAAACACGGCGATTTTTCAAACACGGTACTTATTGGAATTCAGCCTCGTGGTTCGTTCCTTGTTGAAAGAATTTCCAAATTACTGGAAACCGAATACCAAATTAAAGACCTAAAAACAGGTTTGCTAGACATCACTTTTTTTCGTGATGATTTCCGACGAAATAACAAAAGTTTGGAAGCAAATCAAACCCAAATAAATTTTCTAGTTGAAGATAAAAAAGTGGTCTTTATCGACGACGTTCTCTTCACTGGCAGAAGTATTCGTGCTGCATTAACTGCTATTCAAAGCTTCGGTAGGCCATCGGTAATTGAGTTACTGGTGTTAATCGACCGCCGATTTAGCCGTGACTTGCCAATTCAACCCGATTATCGAGGTCGTCAAGTTGATGCTATTAACAACGAACGAGTTGTGGTAACTTGGGGAACCGATAACGCCGAAAATGCCGTGTATTTAAAACGAACCAATCCTGAATTATGAGTACTCTTAGCGTCGATCACCTGCTGGGAATTAAATACTTGCAACCGCAAGACATTGCGCTAATTTTTCAAACTGCCGATCAATTTAAAGAAGTCATCAATCGCCCAATAAAAAAAGTGCCTTCCTTGCGCGATATCACTGTGGCTAACATCTTTTTTGAAAATTCAACGCGCACGAAACTTTCATTTGAACTTGCTCAAAAACGACTCTCTGCGGATGTAATCAGCTTTTCAGCAGCACAATCGTCGGTGAAAAAAGGCGAAACGTTACTGGATACGGTAAATAACATTTTAGCAATGAAGGTAGATATGGTTGTTATGCGTCATTCCTACGCTGGAGCAGCACATTTTCTTGCAAAACATGTAAATGCACGTATTATAAATGCAGGCGATGGCGCGCACGAACATCCTACGCAAGGACTGCTCGACAGCTATTCCATTCGCGAAAAATTAGGCGACGTTGGCGGTAAGAAAGTTGTAATCGTGGGCGATATTCTGCATTCACGAGTGGCACTTAGTAACATTTTTGCGCTCAAAATGCTTGGCGCAGAAGTAAAAGTTTGCGGTCCATCGTCTTTGATTCCAAAGTATATCGAAAGTTTAGGCGTTACAGTTGAAACCGATCTGCGAAAAGCACTCGAATGGTGCGACGTTGCCAACATGTTGCGCGTTCAAAACGAACGAATGGATTTTAGCTACTTTCCAAACAGTAGAGAATACGCCATGCGCTACGGCATTAATAAAGACTTTCTGCAATCGCTTTCTAAAGAAATCGTAATTATGCATCCCGGACCAATTAATCGCGGCGTCGAAATTACTTCTGAAGTAGCCGATTCGGGACAGTCGATTATTCTCAATCAAGTTGAAAACGGAGTAGCAATTCGAATGGCAGTTATTTATTTATTAGCGGAGAAAATTCGCTGATTTTTTGTACTTTGCTACATAGAATACAGAACTCATGAAAGTAGAAACTCACGGACATACGCACATTGTGAAAGATACACAAGGTGATTTAACAGTTTTCATTATGAAAATGACTCATGAACATAAGTCGTTTTCCGACAAGAACTTAGTAATTGATCTCACGGCTTATCAAAAAATGTCAAAAAAAGAGCTCCTTGAGTTTACGCCTTTGTGCCGAATGCATGGCAAAGAGAAAAAATCGTTTGTTATTGTATGTGAGAATGTAAAATTCACCGAAATGCCAAAAGAATTGGTAGTTGTACCTACCCGACAAGAAGCTCTCGACCTGATCGAGATGGATGAAATTGAACGCGATTTAGGATTTTAATCTATTAAAAATTGAATTTAACCATTTTAGGTTGTTACGCTGCTACTCCACGAACCTTTTCAAACCCGACATCTCAAGTGCTGGAAATTCGGGAACGCTTTTTTCTAATCGACTGTGCCGAAGGAACGCAAGTGGCTTTACGCAAGAATAAAATCAAATTTGGTAAGATTAATCACATCTTTATTTCCCACCTACACGGCGATCACTTCTACGGACTCATTGGACTGATTTCCTCGTTTTCACTACTCAATCGAACCACCGATTTACACATTTACGGACCTGAAGGAATCAAAGAAGTAATTCTATTACAGCTAAAACTTGCCAAAGCTTACACACAGTATCAATTGTTTTTTCACGAATTAACATCTGAAGAAAGTGAAGTAATTTTTGAAGACGATAAAGTTCGAGTAACTACCATTCCGTTGCGACACCGCGTTTACACCAACGGATTTTTATTTGAAGAAAAGCAAAGAGATCGAAAACTTAACGCTGAGGCTTTGCACGCTTTTAAAGTCGACGCTAGCCAAATGCACAATTTAAAAGCCGGAAAAGATTACATTACCGATGACGGAACCCTAATTCCAAACAGCGAATTAACTTTCGATCCGAGACCGAGTTTACGATACGCTTATTGCTCTGATACACAATATTTTGAAGAATTAGCGTCGCAGATTCGAAATGTCGATGTATTGTATCACGAATCAACGTTTTTAAAAAGTGAAGAACATCTTTGCGAACGTACCAAGCACGCCACTGCTGCCCAAGCTGCTCAAATTGCAAAAAACGCTTCTGTTAAAAAGCTGATCCTCGGCCACTACTCTACTCGTTACACCGGCATTGAACTCTTTAAGGAAGAAGCACAGCAGATTTTTCCAGACGTTTATCTCGCCGATGACGGCAAAACTTTTAACTTTGAAGTAGATTTTAATTTATAAAAATGGCTGATTTAAGCGACTTTCGGAAGGTTTACGAAAAAGGATTTTTAGTTGAAACAGATTTGCCGAACGAACCATTTAGTTTGTTCGATGTTTGGTTTAATGAAGCTGTTTCACACAACAAATACGAAGCCAACGCCATGACCATTGCCACAGCTTCAAATAACGGATTTCCACGAGCTCGTGTGGTTTTATTAAAAAGCTACAACGAAAGTGGATTCACATTTTTCACCAATTACAACTCCAATAAAGGAAAATCGATAGCTGAAAATCCGAATGTTTGTTTAGCATTTTTCTGGCAAGAACAAGAACGTCAAGTAATTATTGAAGGTGTGGCTGAAAAAACGAGTCGTGAAATTTCTGAAAGCTATTTTCAGTCACGTCCGAGAGAAAGCAAACTCGGTGCATTAGCTTCGCCACAAAGCAAGACCACAACACGCGAAGAATTGGTTCAAGAACTAGAACGATTAAACGAATTGTATCCAAACGAAATTCCAACACCCGAAAATTGGGGAGGTTATCTCGTGCGTCCGAGTAAAATTGAATTCTGGCAAGGTCGCCCAAGTCGTTTGCACGATCGCATTGTTTTCGAACACGAAAATGGACTTTGGAAACGATATCGCGTTGCACCATAATGGATTACACAAGCTAAGTCAGATTTCACGAGCGCAAATAAGCTACCTAACTATTGTTTTGTTGGTTTCCGATACCGATCTAAACGATTGATTATTGCGTTAGCTCGTTTGCGATTTACAATTCTAACTAAAGAAATCTTTATAGTACCGATTTGACCTGTAAAACAGTCTAATAAAAAATGCTTTTAAGCCATAACTGCCTCAAAAACAACCTTTTTTCTTTGGCCTATTTTGTAAATTCAATTGGTAAAATAATCGAACTCAGGTTTTAAAGGTGTTCCGACTTCTATTTTTAAAACGAACTTCATTTAAAGACGAACACATTAGCCTATCGAAAACATTTTTCGTTGTGAATTTTAAACTTTCTTAACGCTAAGCAATCGACCTTTTCTTATCTTTAGCCAACAGCTTTAAGACATGAAAAAACTGTATTTATTGCGACATGCGAAAAGTAGCTATGGCGAAGATGTCACTGATTTCGACAGACCGATTACCGACCGAGGCATTCGAGATATAAAATCTATTTGTCCACAAATGTTCCTGCTTTTGCCAGATGATTTAACCATTTATTGCAGTTTAGCGAAACGCGCACAACAAACGTTACAGTATTACCTTGATTATGCCGATATGAAATGGACAACTGTTAACTACAGTCATAGCTTGTACACATTTAATGGAAAAGACTTTGAAAAAATAGTTAGAGCGTTTAAAGACGATAAAAATGACGCATTAATTGTAGGTCATAACGACGCGTTAACTGAATTTGCACAGAAATTCGATAGCAACTTTATGGAACACATTCCAACGTCTGGTTTTCTCGAATTAGAACTAAACAGCAATTCGTGGGCTGACTTCACCAAAGCAACAGTTACATTTAAATTGTTCCCAAAAGATCTCAGATGAACGAAATACAAAACAAATACACCGACCGTGAAAAAAGTTGGTTAGCTTTTAACGCACGAGTACTTCAGGAAGCTGGTGATGCATCAGTACCGCTACTCGACCGACTCCGATTTTTAGGAATCTTCTCCAACAACCTCGATGAGTTTTTTAGAGTACGATACGCTGCGATTAGACGTTTGAGCTTATCCGGAAAAACCGGTCAGAAAATTCTTGGTGGTATCAAAGCAAAAGATCTACTAAAGGAAATTACCAATATTGTAATCCGACAACAAGCCGAAAGTTTGCGAATACTCGACAATATTGAGAAAGAGTTAGAAAAAGAAGGCATTTTCATGGTAAATGAAACGCAACTTTCTCAAAGTCAGCAGATTTTCATTCACGACTTTTTTATCCAAAAAGTGGCGCCAGCATTAGTGACGGTTATTTTAAATGATTTGGCAGAATTTCCGATTCTTAAAGATACCAGTGGATATTTGGCCGTTAAATTGGTCATGAAAGAACGCGGAAAGAGTATTTTGGGAATTGTAACTGGTCGACAGGAAATCAGATACGCAATCATTGAAATTCCAAAAACAATCAACCGATTCGTTGTACTTCCAAGCGAAGACAACAAACAGTACATCATCATGCTCGACGATGTGATTCGCTACAACTTACATCACATTTTTAATATTTTCGACTACGAACGCGTTTCAGCGCACATGATTAAAATCACACGAGATGCGCAATTGGAAATCGATTCGGATATGAGTAAAAGTATGATGGAAAAAATCGCTCTCGGCGTCAAAGACCGACGTATTGGTGAACCTGTGCGCTTTGTTTACGATCAATCCATTGAGAAAGATACCTTGAAGTTCTTCCTCGATAAAATGCACATCGATTCCGAAGACAGCGTCATTCCTGGCGGTCGATACCACAACCGTCGTGATTATATGGATTTCCCTAATTTAGGACGTTACGACCTATTGTATAAACCCATGCCCGGACTCCCAATTCCAAATTTAAGTCTGGAAGGAAGCATACTCGAACAAATTAGCGAACGCGATTATTTGTTAAACGCGCCTTATCAAACATTCTCTTACGTTATTAAATTTCTGCGTGAAGCGGCACTAGATCCGAAAGTTACCTGTATTAAAATAACGCTATATAGGTTAGCTAAAAATTCGCAAGTCATCTCATCACTCATCAATGCTGCTCGAAATGGTAAACGCGTTGTCGTACAAATCGAACTTCAAGCACGATTTGATGAAGCAAGTAATATTTCTTACGCCGAACAAATGCAAACCGAAGGAATTGAACTCATTTTTGGCATTCAAGGACTAAAAGTACATTCTAAAATTTGCATGATCGAACGCGTCGAACTCGGAAAAATGCGTAGATACGGATTAATTTCAACCGGAAATTTCAACGAAAGTACCGCGAAAATCTACACCGATGTAACGCTCTTTACTGCACACCAACAGATTTTAAAAGACGTTTCAAAAGTATTCGAATTCTTTCACGTCAATTACCGCTTGTATCGCTACAAACACCTAATTGTGTCGCCACATCATACGCGTTCCCGATTTAACAAACTAATAGATCGCGAAATCAACTACGCGCGTTTAGGTCGTCCCGCTTTCATTAAACTCAAAATGAACAGTTTATCAGATCCTAAAATGATTGATAAATTATACGACGCTAGTAGAGCCGGAGTCAAAGTACAACTTCTCGTGCGCGGAATTTGCTGTTTGATTCCCGGTGTGAAAGGCATGAGCGAAAACATAGAAGCAATCAGTATTGTTGATAACTTCCTAGAACATAGTCGCTTGTATATTTTTGGCAACGATTCCAATCCGGAAGTTTATATTTCCTCAGCCGATTTCATGACTCGAAATCTCGATATGCGCGTTGAAGTGAGCTGTCCGATTTACGATCAAACCGTAAAAGAAGAATTAATTGCTAGCTTTGATGTAGGTTGGAAAGGAAATGTGAAAGCACGTTTACACGCCGAAAGTTTGGATAATAAATACCGCGCACGAGGCACCAACCCAATGTTCCGAGCACAATTCGAAACATACCGATATTACGAAAGCCTTTTAGAATAAAATTTGATAAAACAAACGGATGATTCACTTAAAACAGTATGCTGCAATAGACGTTGGTTCCAATGCCATGCGGCTACTCATTGCCAACATAGTCGAAGAACACGGAAAAGAAACTCAATTTAGTAAATCATCTCTCGTGCGCGTTCCGATTCGTTTGGGGCAAGAAGCTTTTACGGTTGGAGAAATTTCTGAAGAAAACATCGATCGGATGGTCGATGCCATGAAAGCGTATAAACTGCTTATGAAAGTGCATCGCGTGGAAAAGTACAAAGCGTTTGCTACTTCTGCCATGCGAGAAGCATATAACGGTGCAGAAATTGTAGATATCATCAAGAAAAAAGCCGATATTAAACTCGAAATAATCGACGGAAAAAAGGAAGCCGCTATTATTGCATCGACCGATTTGCATTTTTTATTAAAAACCGATAAAGCGTTTTTGTATGTCGATGTTGGCGGCGGAAGTACCGAGTTTTCGCTGTTTTCAAACGGAAAAATGATTGCTTCAAAATCGTTTAAGGTTGGAACCGTTCGCTTAATTAACAATATGGTTTCCGACATCGTTTGGCAAGAAGTTGAAAAATGGATCAAAATACACACGTCTGATTTAGAGCAGGTTTCACTTATTGGTTCGGGAGGAAACATCAACAAATTGTTTAAAATGTCCGGAAAAACACAGGAAAAACCGCTATCGTATCTGTATTTGAATGCGCAAATGAGCGAATTAAGTGCTTTAACTTACGAGCAACGCATTTACGAAAAAGGCTTAAATCCGGATCGCGCCGACGTTATTTTACCTGCGCTTAAAGTATATCTAAATGCGATGAAATGGAGCGGCGCGCGCAGCATTTACGTTCCAAAAATTGGTCTCGCCGACGGTATTGTAAAAGCAATGTATTACGGAAGAGTCTGATTTTTTTGAAGGTTATCCCTTTTTTGAGCAGTATTTTCCGCTTTTGATTGCATCTGTATAGCTATCGGGGCACCTACCGTCGTCTGTTTCGGCAATTTTTGTAGGAGCTTCAGTTGGTCGCTGCTGCAAAAACCCCTACACACGACACCGCTGCGGTTGTATTTCCATTGCAACTGGGGCTGCAAAAATCGTTACTAACGTTTGGTGGAAAAATGTATATTCGGAAGTTATTTTTAACAGTACTGCTATCCGATTTAGTATATTGCACATTAATAACCATTCGTATATTTACATAATCTAAGATTGATAATTTAAGAATTATCTCAAAGAAGCAATTTCGTTAATTGTCGATTCGGTGAATAAACGTTAGAGATTTATTATAATGAGAATACCAAATAAAAGAACTTTAATCGACTCAAAAAAAGTATTCATAGTATCCTTGATTATTGTTGTTATTACCATTCTAAGTGTTTGGTTTTACGGAATTGGAAAACATAAAACGGTAATAGAAAATTCCCTGGTTTCAACTTCAATCCTTTCAACTACCTTTTTTCTATTCTTGACCATAAGTCTATATAACGGCATAAAGCTTAAAGATAACTTAGGAGAAATAACGAACAAATTTGATTCGAAAAAACTAAATTTCCTTAAAGAATTCAACCCAGATACTGGATTAGAAAGCATAATTCCAAAAGTTGGCGAAGGGATCGCGGGAATTATAATAAGTATAATTTTGTGGATTTTAGTTACACTAATTTTTAGTTATCTATTTTTTGCGCTTGGAAGTATAATCTGGTTCTCGATTCTATTATTTTTAGGAATGCTTTATTGGATTTTTTTCAGAGCATTGCGATTAATATTTAAAAAATCTCCCGAATGTAGCGGTAATATTGAGCGAAGTGTTTACTACGGAGTCATCTATACCGCTATGTACAGCTCGTGGATCTACGCCCTAATAGTATTGACAAAATACTATTAACCTGAGTTCGATTAAAAATCTTTGTCAGATCGCTGCTTTTGATTTAGTTAAATGGTATCGTACTTCAATATACTTCGCTAAACATAGTAATGGCCACTTACTTCGTTGGATTTTTTTGCGATACTACAATATTCCAAAACAAATCTCCTTTGTAATCAACCATTTATCTGTTTTCTGACCGCAATTTTAAAAACGAACTCAGGTTTTAAGGCTTGCGAAATGCGCCAAAGGATGGTGAATTGCAGCGAATGTTGCCGGAAATACTGATTAAACGTACTGGGTATAACTTGTAAGGCCTCGGCGACGCCTCTTTTTACAATTTTGTTTTGCTCGATGTGCCATTGCACAAAGTTTTCTAAATGCGGTGCATCCGTCTCCTTTCGTAATTGATACTTATTGACTCTAGAATTCATAAAAGCTTGTTTTTGTGAAAATATATTTTTTTTCTGTTGTTTTTACTACTGCAAAACGAAATTTTGTACGTATCAGTACGTAGCAAACTTAGTCGGCTACTCAGTTGTGTAGGTTTACGACCTTGTTTTGAGGGTCGCCTACTATTTTATATTGGTCGCGCACCTTGTTTATAGGGTCGGCGACCTAGTAAACTGATACGCCGACTTTGTTTTATTAGTTTAAAACGTAATTTAATAGGTAGCCGACCTCGTAAACTTATAGCCAGGCATACTAAACTAGGTGGGCTACTAAGTTTTATACGTCTGTATACGTACATGTGTTAATATGGTCCGAATTTATCGATAAAATTTGGCGCATAAAAAAACCGCTTCGTCGCGGAAGCGGTTTGGTTGCTTGTTGGCGTATTGTGTTATGCACTTGGGATTGTTGGCGCAGCGTACTTTCAAGGTAACCTCAAAGTCGGGAGAGTTTGGGGAGTGTGGGAACGAATTATGCAACCACTAAAATCCCGTCAAACAGAGACGAATTGCACGCCTATTGCAAATGTGCTGTTATAGCCAGTTGTATTACTCAAAGTCTATGTCCGTCAGCCAAACAAGGTTCCGCGTAACCTATTGTCTCATTTGTTTCTAATTCGTTTAATTTTTCTTTTATGATTTTATAGTCAACGGTTGAAGGAATTTCCATTGAAAAATAACTGTCATTTACTTTTTCCGATGAACACCCCATTTCATTAAAAATGTCACGTATTTGATTTATGTCTTTGGTAGTGTCCAATAATACAACTTGAATTGTTGAATTTCCTGAGTATTCAATTGTCTCGCGATATGTAAGCATTTGTTCTAGTTCCTCATACTCTGCAAATATGATATCCTCAGAAGCAATACTCGGCGCATAAAATGGAATGCTGTCCAATTTATAAAGTCCATTGTCTTTGTCTACAATTGTGGCCCACATGGTTTCGACGGTTTCCTTGTCTAGAACATTGCTATAAAAGCGGAATAATATCTTAACATAATTGTCGTATTGTGTTGTCATAATAATTATTCAGACTTTCCCGGTGTTTCTCTCTTTTAATACTTTTTTTTTTGATTGATGACTTTTTAGCAAAGCCCATTAAATCTAAGTTAAGGTCGTTATAGTGTTCTTCAAGTTCTTTTTTTGTCAGTACTTTAAGGTCTTTGTAAGTTGTATGAATGCTTCTTGTCATAACGGGCTGTCTTTACAATTGGCTATAACGTTTCGCGGCAACACGAGGTTTGGGACTAAATTAAGACTAATTTTTCGGTTAAAAACAAATTTTTCAAGTACAAAACCAACTTTAAATTAAGCCCAAAACCCAAATCTCGTGTAACCGCTGTTACCAGTAGTTTTTTTAAGTTCGATTTATTATCAAAATCAAAATTAGTCCTAGTACGCATATTGTTGTTAGAGCTTTGTCCATACTAATCAAGGGTTTTCTTTTAATAAAACCATAAGGAAGCATTATAAGTCCAATTGCGATAAAAAAATATGACCATTTACTATCGTTATCTTTCAGTTCAGTTCTTAATTCAACATCTATAAAATTTCTCCCATTTTTTGTTAAACCATAGACATCATTATAATCATTCCAAAAACTGTTTTCGTCTAGTTCTGAAACTTCAGATTTCAAAACTTTAAGTTCAATTCTATCTCCCGATTTAATGTTTGATTTAAAAGCTTCGTGATCTGTCGCTTCGTAAGTCATATCAGTAATTTTAAATTCTCTATTGTATTCTTTTGTTGTTAGAACTATATCTCTGTATGTTGTAGACTTTATTTTGTATTCGTCATATTTTGGAGAACTTTTTAATGTTACATTGATTGAAACTAATTCGTTATTCGGTAATGAATTATTACGGAAAGCTACATAGAGAAACGAAAATATTATTAATAACGCGATTGAAATAATAATAATTCTATCACTTTTAGTAATAGGTTTA
>CALRVY020000045.1:0-18723 GCA_943371725.1 Pseudanabaena sp. UWO311
AGTTAGATAAGATCACGTACATCGGAAGTAACGTGAGTAAGATCTGACCGGTAATGCCGAGCAATACATTTAAGGCATTCCACTTGATGTTTCTATTAGGTTCGATAGATTCGGTTTTAGAAATTTCATCGCGAATAGGTTTCCAAAAACCCCACGGACGTACGTCTTTGTAGAATTTAATGAGTACCTCGCGCTCAGTTGGAGGAGCCGCATACGTTCCGGCGATACACCCAATGAGCTGAATCACGATAAAAATGGGGAAGAAATACAGCATTCTCGTTCCGTCGAAGTAGTCGGTGATGTTCAAAACCGAGAGGGCAGGAGGGATGGCGCTGGCAATTATACCGACTAGCATGCCCCAGAAATAGCCGCTGGCATTAAAGCGCCACCAATACCATTTTAGTACGTTTGCGCAAACAAAGCCTCCGTAAAGTCCGGCCGTTATGATGTTGAAAATCATGTTTACGTCCTTAATCAGTAGGCCTAATCCAACACCAAGAATTACCATGAGCGTTCCGGCTAAATAACTGGCGTTGATTGTTTTTGAGCGAGTTGCGCTTGGATTAATGTATTTTAGGTATAAATCGTTAACGATATAGGCTTGTCCCGCATTGAGTGTTCCGGAGAAATTACTCATAAACGCTCCCAAAAATCCAGCCAATACCAATCCCACTAAACCCGTTGGTAGGTACGTATTGATCACAGCTGGCATGATACTTTCGAAGTTGATGTCGCTACCCGTTTTTGACAGCGGAAGTTCGTTGAAGTATAAAATACCGAGTGTGCACAATCCCATAACCATGAAGTAGCGAATAGGCAATAGGATAATGGAGATAAATCCGCTCATTTTACTAGCTTCCTCGGGCGATTTGGTGCTAAGAATTTTCTGGCAATCGTAATTTGGTGCTGGTCCTGCCATGCTTTTCAATACGCCGGAAAAGAACATCATTCCTACGATAGCTGAGAAGAACTTATAGCCGTCTGATTCGAGTTTCGAAGCTGCGGCAGCTAGTTTGTCTTCCCAATTCAAACCTAATTCACTACCAAAGAAGGGCGAATCCCAGCCTAAAGGCATACGATCGGTTAACACTACTTGCGATTCGGCTAAATGTTGCATCGCAATTACGCCAACGAATAATGAACACACGATCATTATCATGTATTTGATGAAATCGGCCAATACAATACCGTGCATACCGCCGATAATGCTGTAAAATGTAGCGACTAAACAAATGCTCACTCCGTAGAATTGTGCCGTAAAATCTTTTGCATGGTCTAATTCGGCAGCGAAGTTCGGGTTGGTTACTGGATTGGTGTCGATTGAAAAGTCGAGAAATGGAACAACTTCTTTAATGGTTTCGTATGGTATAAAAATTTCGAGGAATTCGCCAACTCCAACAAAAGCGTACGCCATGTAACCAATGCAAAGCATGAGTGCAAAAATTACTACGATGGCATGACTTCCGCGAACGCCTTTGTCTGAAAATCCGAATCGGGTTCCAAGCCATTCAGCACCTGTAGTTGCGTTACTTCGTCGGAGCCATTTGCTGAGAAAAACCATCAGAAATACCTGATTGAATACGGGCCACATCCAAGGGATCCATACGCTTTTAAATCCGTATAGAAAAGCCATGCTTACGAGCAACATCGTTCCTGAAATATCGAACATATCACTGGCGTCGCTTAAACCAAGCATGTACCAAGGCAATTTTTTTCCGCCAAGTAAGTAGTTGTCTTTACTTTTCTTTGCTTGATTTTTCATGATGACGCCAATGACAACCATCATAATAAAATAGACGACAATTATAGAAATATCAAAAGTGGTTAGGTTCATAGCGGCCGATTTATTGCTTTAAAAGTTCAGAATAAATCTTGAGCTTACTTAGATCTTTCTGGAAAAAGGTGTTGGTTTCGTCGTAGTATTTTTGAAAATCGGGATTTGAAGGATGACCGGCGTATGGCGCGTAGTAGTGCATCTTTTTTTCGTGTTCTTGCCAGCCGTGGTTTCGCCATACTAAAACAAAAGATACCGGAAATCCGTCCGTTATTTTTTGCAGCGTTTGTGTCCAGAAAGTCGGTTCCGGAATTTGTTCATAACCTATCTCAGCGATTGCAATTACTTTGTGGTGTTTTTCGGCGAATTGCGTCATGATTTCCAGTTGCTTACGGCAATCGGCTACCCATTCTGGGAGTGTTTTTCCGCCTTGGTTGGCATATTTGTCGTAGCTTACCATATCTACGTAGTTATCGCCTGGATAATAGGCTTCAAAAGCTTCGATGGATTGGAAGTCGGCCGTATTATAAACAAATAGTAGGTTGTTTAGTTTCTTTTCTTTAACTAGATAATCGAAAGTAAATTTCCAAACGGCTTTAAAATCGTTGGCACTTGCTACATTTTGGCACCACCAAAACCAATTTCCGGTAAGTTCGTGAAACGGGCGATATAGAATTGGAATCATTTTCCCGTCGCTTCCTTTTAAATCGCCTAAGAAATTAGCGGCGTTGTCGAGCCATTTTTTATACAGCTCGTGTTTGTTCCCGCCGGGCAGAATGCTGCTGAGTGAATTAGGTTTTACATCCCAGGAGTCGCCGGCAGTCAACGGATTATCCATATGCCAGCTAAACGTTGATATTCCGCCCCGGTCGTAAATTTCGGTGATCCATTTTTTTGTTTTAGCGAAAGGTACTCCGTCGATATCGTTAAGTTCGTTATGTTCCATGCCCCCTAAATCCCATCCATAAACAGCTGGATAATCTCGCACGACATCTTTAATGTCTGAACGTCCTTCTTCATAACGCCAAGTTACGCCGTAAGCCAACGCGTCTTGATGGCCAAACATGACTCCTTTTTTTGCGAGTACTTCCAAATTTTGAAGCAACAATCTGGTTTCTGTGGTAGCTTTTTTGTTTGCCGGTTTAATAAGTTGTTTTTGTGCTTGGCAACCGCTTGCAAAAAGTAGCAGGCTTACAGTAAGAGTTGCATTATATAAAGAGAGGCTTTTCATTGAAATTTTTTAAATTTTTCTGATATCTGAAATTTAAGGGATAAAACATTGTGATTACCCTAAAATTATAACTACAAAATTTAGGATTTTCAAATTTAGTTTTTGATGTTCAGCCAAAATGATATTATTTTATCATTTTTATATCATATAATTGCAGTCATTCTGACGCTAATAGTTATGCAAACCTTTCACAGAGAGATTACACCCTTGTCTAAAGATGACAGTTTTCTAGTTTTTGATCGCATTAAAGACACCTTTGATTTTCCGATTCACTTTCATCCGGAGTTTGAAATAAATTTTATTTTCAATGGAAAAGGAGTCAAGCGTGTGGTTGGCGATCATATAGATGAGATTGATGATATTGAATTAGTTCTAGTTGGCCCGAATTTGCCGCACGGCTGGGAGCTGCATCATTGTAAGAACAAGAAAATTCATGAGATCACCATTCAGTTTCACGGCGATTTGTTTGATGAAGCGTTGCTTTCGCGCCGAATTATGTTGCCTATTAAAGAGATGTTTAATCGGGCAAATCACGGCATTTTATTCTCTAAAAAAACGGCATTGGATTTAAAAGAACGCATCTTAAACCTCTCAAAATTAGATGCTATGGATTATTTTCTTGAAACCATTTCACTGTTGCACGACATGGCTAATTCAAGAAGTCAGAAGTTACTATCGACCTACACGGTTGAAACCGATCGCTTCGACGATTCCGACAAGATGAAGCTCGTTTACGATTACGTACAGCGTAAATTTTCAGATAAGATTACGCTGGATGAGGTTTCCGACTTCGTTTCGATGAGCAAAGTTTCCTTTAATCGATTTATTAAAAAACGAACCGGAAAAACTTTTGTGAATTACGTCAACGACATCCGTGTTGGGTATGCCGCGCGCTGGTTGATTGAACGCGATTGGAGTATTTCCGAGATTGCGTTTAAGTGTGGTTTTAATAACATTGCCAACTTTAATCGAATTTTCAAAAGCTTAAAGAAAACAACGCCAAGTCAGTATCGCGACGAGTTTTATGGGATGAAGCGATTCCTTTAGCTTCATTTTCGAGTGGTATTATTTTGTCAAATCCTATCAAATTTTTTACGAAATCGATAGAGAAAATAATAGTACTAATTGATAAAATAATATTATAATCTGAGCTTCATGTCTAGATAATTTTATAATCGTCAATTTTATGTCTGCTTATTTACATAAAGTAGAATTATAAACTTGAAAAAATGCTAAATAATCAAACCATTAACTAAATCTAGACAAAAAATCATGAATGAATCACAACATGCTTTTCGTCATCGTTGCAAACAGCTGAGATTGTATGCAATTTTGATGTTTTTCGGATGTATTTCTGCGGCTTTTTCCCAATCGGAGGTTTCGGGTAAAGTTACCGACAACAAAGGTCTTGGAATGCCCGCCGTATCGGTTTCTATTAAAGGAACGCAAAATGGGGTTATGACCGACCTCGACGGAAATTTTAAGGTGAATGCTAAAACAACTGACGTATTAGTTTTCTCTTTTGTAGGATTTCAGACAAAAGAAGTTACAGTTGGAAACAGTAAAGTGCTAAATATTCAATTGGAAGAGGCCACTGAAAATTTGGAAGAAGTGGTAATCATTGGTTACGGCTCTGTTAAACGAAACGATATTAACTCTTCGATCTCGTCAATTAAAGGAAAAGACATTGCCGACTTGAAACAAACTTCTGTAGATCAGATGCTTCAAGGTAAGCTTGCAGGAGTGTCGGTTACAAATGGTAGCGGTCAGCCTGGCGCAGCTGCGAACGTTCGTGTTCGTGGTGTTACCTCTATTTCTGGTACAAACGAGCCTCTTTACATTATAGATGGTGTGCAAATTACCGGCGATGCTACTGGAAGAGCTAGTAGCGGACGCCCTATAGCGGGGAACGATTTTAGTTCGAGTGGTGGTGCTGGCTCGGTTGCTGCAAGCCCATTATCTTTAATTAATCCGAGTGATATTGAAACCATTGACGTTTTAAAAGATGCTTCTGCAACAGCTATTTACGGCTCAAGAGGTGCTAATGGTGTTGTAATCATTACTACTAAATCAGGAAAAAAGGGAACTGGAAAAATTGCCTACGAAGCTTCTTCTTGGGTAACGTCTATCGCTAACAAGCTAGACGTAATGAATTTACAAGAGTATGCTAGACATCAAAACCGTTTGGCTGAAGTTTTTCAAGTTCCTGGCAGAGCTGAATTTGCTTTCCCTGAATTACTCGGGAACGGAACCGATTGGCAAGATGAAGTATATCAAACAGCGCAAGTAACAAGTCATAATCTATCTTTTTCAGGAGGAAAAGATGGGACTAATTATTATCTATCAGGAGGTTATCTCAATCAAGAGGGTATTATCATCGGTTCGGGTTACAAGCGATATACTGCCAGAATAAACGTAGATTCCAAAGTAAAAGATTGGCTTAAAGTTGGTGCCAATGTAAATGCGGGTATTTCTAATGAGCGTATCACCGTAAACCAGAGCTTTGTTGGTTTAATTACAAACACACTTTTACAAGCACCAGATATTCCAGTTCGAACTTTAGATGGCGAATTTGCAGCGCCGCCTGCCGGTCAGAACGTTGCGTACTTTAATCCAGTTGCCGAAGCCTTGATTAAAGACAATAAATTGATTAGAAAAAATTTCATGGGTAGTGCTTTCGCAGAAGCTACGATATTGAAAGGTTTACGTTACCGTATCGAAGGTAATGCCAATACTGAATTTTCTGAAAATACCGAATTTACACCTTCCTATGACAGAGGTACGCAAGTGAACCTTACTGCCGATTTGATTGAAAGAAGACAAAATTGGTACTCAACGAACATTTCCAATACGTTAACATACGATTTTTCAATCAGCGATCACAGATTTACTGTTTTGCTAGGTCACGAAGCAAACGATTCGCACTGGGAAGGAATATTAGCTAATGCAGAAGGTTTTCAAACGAATGATATTTACGGTTTGAATCTTTCTAATCCAGATTTACGACAGGTAACGAGTTACAAAGGAAGTCAGTCTTTGTTCTCTTATTTTGGTAGAGTTATGTATGATTATAAAGATCGTTATAGCATAACCGCTTCTATAAGAAAAGATCAAAGTTCTAAATTTGACCCAACCACAGATAATCAGGCAGGTTATTTTCCTGCGGTTGCGTTAGGTTGGAAGGTTTCTAATGAAAAATTCATGGAGCCGCTTAAAAAATATGTTGACAACGTAAAGGTACGCTTAGGCTATGGTGAAACAGGTAATCAGCAAATACCAAATAATCTTTATTCGGCACAGCTAGCGCCGCAATCGGATAGCTTTTTGCCTTCTAATTTCCCAAACCCGAATTTAACATGGGAATCGATGAAGCAAACCAACGTTGGTTTAGATTTTTCAACTTTAAATAACAAATTGTCGGTGGGAATGGATTACTACAAAAAGATTTCTTCTGGCTTTTTATTCCGTGTCCCACTACCAGATTATTTAACGGGTGGCTCTTCATTCTATGGAGGTATCGACGCTCCGTTCTCTAATTTAGGGGAAACGCAAAACACAGGTTTTGACCTCACGGTAAATTTTGATTTAAAATCGAATTCAGATTTTAACTGGAGTTCTACTTTAGTTGTTTCGACCTATCAAAATCGAGTAAATAGCATCACCGACGGTTTGCCGCTGTTTCAATCAGTTAATACCAACGGATTTTTGCCGGTAGACGTTACAAATACAGTACTCGGAAACCCGATTGGCATGTTCTGGGGTTACAAAACAGAAGGTTTGTTTACGTCGGAAGATCAATTTGTAGGTGCTCCACCACAATTTGGTCAAACATTCGGCCCGAATGCTGGTCAAACCTACCTAGGAGACGTTAAGTATGTAGATGTGAACGGCGATGGTCAAATAACAGATGCTGATAAAACGTTTATCGGAAATCCGCATCCCGACTTTACTTTCGGTTTCACAAATAATTTCCGTTATAAAAGCTTCGACCTATCTGTTTTCTGTCAAGGTTCAGTTGGAAATGACATCATGAATTTAACGCGACGAAATGGCATCGCTAACAATATGTTATTCCAAAATATGTTCACAGAAGCGCAAAACTTCTACTCAGCTGACAATACCGATACAAATATTCCACGACCAATAAATTCAATTGCGAATCCAAATCAAGAAATCTCAGATCGCTTTATCGAAGACGGTTCCTATTTGAGAATTCAAAACGTAACTTTAGGATATACACTTCCATCAAGCCTATTGTCCAAAGTGAAACTAAGCAGACTTCGACTTTATGCTTCTGCGCAAAACTTATACACGTTCACTAGATACAGTGGATACGACCCTGAAATTGGCTCTTTTAATCAGAATGTTTTACTAAGTAATGTCGATAACGGCCGCTATCCCTCGCCTAGAACGTATTCAATTGGGATTAACCTCGAATTTTAAAATTTTAATCGTATGAATCCATTTTATTCTTTTAAAAAGCAGTTATTGCCAATCCTTACCGCCGCATTGCTGCTAGGTGCTTGTAGTAACGACTTTACGAATCGACCATCAGAAGATACTATTCTTCTCGATTCGTATTATTCTACTAATCAACAAGTGTCAACGGCAACTAACGCCATGTATAACCGAACTTGGTTTCAGTTCCACAATAAATTTTTCTTCGCTATAGCGGAAGTAGGTTCGGGTAACATGATGTCGTTCTCTTCCGATGTAAACGCTATGAGAAACTTTTCCATTACAGGAAGTGATCCCGAATTGTTTGTAGGCTGGCAATCACTTTGGGCTAATGTAGCTCAAGCAAATGCTATTATCAATTATTTGGAAGCTCGTGTGGGTCCAGAAGTCAGCGAAGATGTTCTTCAAAATACCGTTGGTGAAGCCTATTTTATGCGTGCAACAGCATATTTCTACCTCGTTCGTCTCTGGGGACCAGTACCAATTATTGAAAACAATGTTGATTTTGCTAGTGCTCCGCTGATTAATACGAACCGAGTCGAAGATATTTACAAACTGATCGAACTCGATTATCAACAGGCAATTGACAGACTTTACGATCGCGTAAGAACAGGAAACTATACCGAAAACGCAAAAGTTACCAAAGGCTCAGCAAAATCAATGCTAGCCAAAGTGTATCTCTATCAAAAGAAGTATGCTGAAGCTCGTGCAATGGCAGAAGAAGTGGTTAGCTCCGGCGAATTTAAACTCCTCGGTGGTGCGCAACTTCCTGGTAAGTCGTTCGCTGATTTGTTCACCTTCCCAAATAACAACAACGAAGAGTCAATTTTCGCGCTGCAATGGAAAAATGTTGGAGTTTATGGAAATGCCAGCAATTGCAATACGCAATTTGGTATTAGTAACGGTACTGTTAGCACGTCTAATGCGTCGTACGGTGGTGTTTTCGGCCCATCGCAAGATATTCTTACGCTATATTCTAACGAAGATTTAAGAAGAAGAGAAACCATCATGTTCCCAGGCGCCACCTACCCGAATGTGCTAGCAAAAATTGGTACTAACTTTGGGCCGTTAGTTGTACCACCAGCCGATCAAATTGGTGGACAAAATGCAGGTGCCGCAATCAAGAAATATTGTATCGGAATCGTGAATGGTGCCGCAACTGGTTCAGCTGATCCTTGGGCAATGATGGAAAACAATACATACATCATGCGCTATGCTGAATTATTGCTAATTCACGCCGAAGCTATTTTAGCAGGAGGTGCAAGTACATCCGATGCATCTGCTTTAAGTTCAATTAATGCTGTGCGTACTCGAGCTGGACTTTCACCTTTAACAACCATCACATTCAATGATATTTTAACCGAGCGTCGCAAGGAACTTGCTTTTGAAGGCGATTACTGGTTCGATTTAGGTCGGATCCCAAGAGCGCAAGCCATTGCAATTATGTCGGCTCAAAACCGCGGCGATCGTTTGAACGCACAATCGTTCACGCCAGAGGAAAGCGATTTTATCTTGCCTTACCCAACGAATGAATTGGCTAAAAATCCAAAACTAGCCGAGCCACCAGTACCTTATACTTTTAATTAAATTTTCTAATTATCATGAAGAAATCAATTTTTAAATTTTTGAGTTGGATGCTTGTTTTTGGAGTACTTTTCCAAAATGCATCATGCTCTTCGGACGACTCGTCAAGCTCTGCGGCGCCAGTGATCGAAAAAGTTAGCGCTGCCGTTGATGATGACGGTAATCCAAGCAATCTAGAAGCTACAAATGTGGGCTTCGCCAACAACGTTTATGTAATTCAAGGAAAAGGATTTACAGGATTGCAAAAAGTCTTCTTTAACGATTTTGAAGCAGCCTTTAATCCAACTTTAGTTACCGATACAACCATATTTGTAACCGTGCCTTTGGCCACGCCTTACGACAATCAGAGCAATAAACTCAGAATTGAAACATTAAACGGAACTGCAGAATACGACTTTACAATCGCACCTCCAGCACCTCAAGTAAATAGCATCAATCCAGTGAATGCCCAAACCGGAGATACAGTAACGGTTTTTGGTTCGTTTTTTATTAATCCAGAAGTAACGGTGGGCGGAACTCCAGCTACTATTATAACCGTGGCTTTCGACAGAATCACGTTTACGTTACCTCCAGACTCACAATTCAAACAAGTAACTGTAACAACACTTTCTGGCGACGGAACAGCTCCTCAAGTTATTGGAACTGGTATCTACGACGATGCTCCCGCTTCTTTCGTCGAAAACTGGCTTGGTCCATGGGATGGCAGCGGATTCACCGCAAGTACAGCCGAGAAAAGTCAAGGAGAAAGTTCTATTGAAGCTAATTACGGAGCCTTTGTTGGTTTCAAATTTCCAATGTTTGCATCACCTCGCAGCACAGCCGGATTTAGAGGTATTCGAGTTTCATTAAAAAGTACTCAAGATACAGGTAGATTTTCAGTGGTTCTCAACGGTAATTTTGGTGCAGGCAGACAAGTTCCATTCAATAACTTAGGCTGGACTACTATTGATATTCCTTGGTCTGAACTAGGAGGCGATCCAGGTACCATAAACGAGATCGTTTTTCAAGAATTCAATAATGCAGGTGGTGATAAAATATACATCGACGACCTTTGCTTTTATCTGTAATACATTCTATAGTTTCATTTTAGGTTGAAATTTTTTATTGAGTTAGTTTTTTAAAACCCTGTTTAGCAGGGTTTTTTTCTATTCTTTTGCTTATGAACAAAATTTTATTTGCTTTCTTTTTCTGTTCTATCGGAATTTTACAGGCTCAGAAACCCACAGGCTTGGCCAAAACACCTCCCATGGGTTGGAATTCTTGGAACACCTTCGAAACCAACATCAACGAAGAGCTAATCAAGAAAACCGCCGACGCAATCGTTGCCTCTGGCATGAAAGATGCCGGCTACCAATATATTGTACTTGACGACGGCTGGATGGCCAAAGAACGCGATGAAAACGGAAATCTGGTTCCCGATCCAGTCAAATTTCCGAGTGGCTTACCAGCGCTCATCGATTACGTGCATAAAAAAGGCCTGAAGTTTGGTCTATACAACTGTGCCGGAACAAAGACCTGCGCCGGTTATCCGGGAACGCGTGGCTACGAATATCAAGATGCCCGTTTTTACGCGAAACTCGGAATCGATTTTCTTAAATATGATTGGTGCAATACCGAAGGCATTCAAGCCAAAGAAGCCTACACCACCATGCGAAATGCACTTGCTGCAACAAAAAAACCGATTGTTTTTAGTTTATGCGAATGGGGCGACAACCAGCCGTGGCTTTGGGCAACAGACGTCGGACAATTATGGCGCATTTCAGGTGATATCTACCCGTGTTTCGATTGCGAATACAATCACGGAACTTGGTCGTCGTGGGGCGTATTACGTATTCTAGAAATGCGCAAAGACATACGGAAATACGCCGGTCCAGATCATTTCAACGATTTCGATATGCTCGAAGTTGGCAACGGGATGACAGCAGCCGAAGACCGATCGCACTTTGCACTTTGGTGTATGATGGCGTCTCCACTTATTGCTGGAAACGACATCACTAAAATGAACCAACAAACACGCGACTTACTCACTAATCGCGACCTGATCGCTATTAACCAAGACGAACTCGGACTGCAAGGCTTTAAGTTTCATTCCGAAAATGGAATCGACTACTGGGCGAAACCGCTCGCCAATAAAGAATGGGCTTTTGCGTTTCTTAACAGAAGTGAGTCGGCCGCAGAACTAAACTTCGATTTCTCGAATTGGCAAATAACCGATCCGGATTTCGGTCAGCAATTCAATTCAAAACAGCAGGTTTACGAGTTCAAATCCCTACTCGAAAATAAAACGGCAAATACAAAACGCATTTTCAAAACTAAAATCGAAGCGCACGATATCTGTGTGATACGCTTGCGCGAAAAAAAGTAAATCATGAAAAAATATTTTTTCCTAGCTCTAATTCTCTGCAATTTGTGTCAGGCGCAGGTCGTGAAGAAGCACAAATCCTTACAAGTTATCGGCACACAATTGTGTAATCAGGCAGGCGAGCCCATACAATTGCGCGGCATGAGCTTTGGCTGGCACAATTACTGGCCGCGTTTTTACAACCAAAAAGCAGTAAAAACATTGGTAACCGACTGGAAATGCAATGTTGTTCGCGCCGCTATGGGTATTGAAGGAAACGAGTTTACCTACACGCAAAATCCGCAGTACGCTACCGAGAAATTAGAAACGGTGGTAAAAGCCGCTATTAAAAACGACATCTATGTTATTGCCGATTGGCACAGCCACAACCTGAATCTTAAAGAGGCGCTGGTGTTTTTCGATTGGTTGTCGAAGAAATACGGGCACACGCCCAATCTGATTTACGAAATTGTAAACGAACCCGACGAAGAAACTTGGCCGGAAGTAAAAGCTTACGCCGAGCAAGTTATTGCTGTAATTCGTAAGAATGATCCCGATAACATTATTTTGGTAGGATCTCCACGATGGGATCAAGACGTGCATTTGCCCGCTGCCGATCCGATTACAACCAGTAAAAACCTAATGTACACCATGCACTTTTACGCTGGTACACATGAAAAATGGCTTCGCGATAGAACCGATGAAGCTTTGAAAAACAACTTACCCATCTTTGTGTCGGAATCGGCAGGTATGGAAGCCACCGGCGACGGTCCGCTGAACGAAAAAGCTTGGCAAGAATACATTGATTGGATGGAGTCGCGCAAAATCAGTTGGATTGTTTGGTCGGTTTCCAACAAAGAAGAAACCTGTTCTGTACTAAAAGGTGATGTATCCGACGACGGTCCTTGGAAAGAATCAGAACTCAAGCCATCTGGCGTAAAAGCCCGCAATTACATTCGTAGTTTAAATAAGTAATTTTTTAGCGTGAGTTCGATGTAAAAATTGAAGGTAGAAATCTTTTAAATGGTTAGATGTTAGGTTTTAGCGATTAGCTTTTAGCAGTTAGCGATTAGCTTTTAGCTTTTAGCTGATACCTGACAGCCGATACCTGATAGCTGATACCTGATACCTGACAGCTGATACCTGACAGCTGATACCTGACAGCTGCTAGCTGATACCTGATAACCGATCGCGAGTTCGGGTAAACAAAAGATATGTTAAGTGACGAAAGTCGGAAGTCTCGCTTCTCGACTCCCAATAATGCAGTTAATCCCGCCATTTTATACAACCCGATTTTTATCGGAACCGATAAGTGCACCACGGTACGTATCGTTTGGTATTAAGGCCTGATTATTAAGTATTAAGACTTGAATAAATTTGCTACTTTACGTATCTTTTCTCTACTCCAATAAACGTAGCATCGATGCCCGAGCCTGTCGAAGGCTGAGCGCAAAGACTTTTTAGTATTAAGATTTGAGTATTAAGACTTCGTGACGTTCACCATTTAACGTATCGCTTTGCCCACCCGAACCCGCGTATGGTCGGTGCCTGAGCTTGTTGAAGGTTGGTGCGATTCTTTGGTGGCTTGACACGTTCTGTGTTTTCCTCAACGGTACTTTATTGCGCAAAATTCTGTGAGCTTCGGCGTTTTCTGCGCGCTTAAAAAGCTGGTGCGTGAGCGGGTCGAAGGCAAACATCGTGTCCTTCGTGAAAAACTTCGTGAAACATTGTGCTACTTTTAAGATAGTATCTTGGGATCTAATTGTAACTACCTTCCCTTTTTTCGCTTCCGATAGCTATCGGAATTAGCTTTTTTCTATTTTCTTAAATCTTTCAATCTTTCAATCTTTCAATCTCGAAATCTCTAATACCGATACAACATACAATTCACGTTCATACCCGCTCCAACAGAAGCAAACATGATAATGTCGCCCGGAACTAAACGGTGGTGATCAATTTTTTCCTGTACCAGTAAATCAAATAATGTTGGAATAGTCGCTACACTGCTGTTGCCCAATTTGTGGATGCTCATAGGCATGATATCCGGCGGCGGCGTTTGTCCGTGTAGTTTGTAAAATCGTTGGATAATCGCTTCATCCATCTTCTCGTTAGCTTGATGAATGAGAATTTTCTTGATATCAGTCAAAGAATACGGACTAGCATCCAAGCAATCTTTCATCGCTTGCGGAACCTTACTCAAAGCAAATTCATAGATCTTTCTTCCGTACATTTTTATGTAACGAATATCGCGGTGCGCTTGCTTTTCGTTCGAAGGTCCAAAGAATAAATAACCCGCTTCCTCTAACGCATACGTTGCCGAAGCCATGCCTAAAATAGCCGATTCTCCTTCGTGCGCACCAATAACCGTGGCGCCAGCACCATCGGAATAAATCATCGAATCGCGATCAAACGGATCGACCACGCGCGACAAGGTTTCCGTTCCAATAACCAAACAACGTTTCGCTAAACCAGCCTTGATAAACGCGTATGCTTGAATAACACCTTCCAACCAACCCGGGCAACCAAACAAAATGTCGTATGCCACACATTTCGGATTCTTAATCTGCAATTCTTGCTTAACGCGTGAAGCCAAACTCGGTAAAATATCCGACTGAATTGCACCGTGCCGAACATCACCAAAATTATGTGCTAAAATGATGTAATCCAACGTTTCAGGATCAATTCCCGATTTTGCGATGGCGCGTTGAGCAGCAATAGTACCCATCTGCGAAGCCGTAACATCTTTGTCTGCGTATCGTCGTTCCTCAATACCCGTGATTTCTTTAAATTTCCGAACAACGACTTCCGGAGCAGTTGGTATAGCAGTACCGTCTTCGTTGAGAAAATGCGTACTTGCAAAATCTTCATTGCGCAAAATGTTTTCCGGAATAAATGATCCGCTTCCTAATATTGCTATATTCATGGTTTAAAAAAAGGGAATTCAGCTAAATTAACGCTAAAATTCCCTATTTCTACAATTATTTAGAGGTTTTACAGAAATCTCAAAATTCTAAATGAATCGTTAAGAAATTGTAAATTTTTACACTTGTTTTTTATTCCATATACGCCTCGATAGGTGCGCACGAACAAACCAAGTTTCTGTCGCCGTAAGCATCATCTACACGTCTAACCGATGGCCAAAACTTGTTTTCTACCACATAAGGTAATGGAAATGCTGCTGTTTCTCTGCTGTATGGAAACGACCACGTATCGCTCGTTAACATCGGCAACGTATGTGGTGCATTTTTTAACGGATTGTTCGCATCGTCAGCACTCGCAGCAGCAATTTCAGCACGAATCGCAATCATCGCATCACAAAAACGATCCAATTCAGCCTGATCTTCACTTTCAGTTGGTTCGATCATTAAGGTTCCAGCAACCGGAAACGATACGGTTGGCGCATGAAAGCCGTAATCCATTAATCGTTTTGCAATATCAGTAACTTCAATTCCGTTTGCTTTAAAGGCACGGCAATCGAGAATCATTTCGTGAGCTGCACGTCCGCGTTCACCGGTGTACAAAATCGGATAGTGCGCTTCCAAACGTGCCTTCATGTAGTTCGCATTCAAGATGGCAATTTTCGTCGCTTCGGTAAGTCCTTCAGCACCCAACATGCACGTGTATCCGTACGAAATCAAACAAACGAGTGCCGATCCCCAAGGTGCTGCACTGATCGCAGTAATTGCCTGAGAACCGCCGGTTTCAATAACCGGATTGCTCGGTAAAAACGGCACTAAATGTTCGGCTACGCAAATCGGACCAACACCCGGACCGCCACCGCCGTGCGGAATTGCAAACGTTTTATGTAAATTCAGGTGACAAACGTCGGCACCAATAGTAGCCGGATTCGTTAATCCAACTTGTGCATTCATGTTGGCACCATCCATATAAACTTGTCCGCCGTTCTCGTGAATGATTCCGGTAATCTCGCGAATAGCACTTTCGTAAACGCCGTGTGTGGACGGATAAGTAACCATTAAAGCGCTAAGCACATCTTTATATTCGGTTGCTTTTTCGCGCAAATCAGCTACGTCGATGTTTCCGTTGTCCATCGTTTTAGTAACCACAATTTTCATTCCTGCCATAGCCGCCGAAGCTGGATTGGTTCCGTGTGCCGAAGCCGGAATCAAACATACATTTCTGTGGAAATCGCCTCGCGAATGGTGATAAGCACGAATAACCATCAAACCAGCATATTCGCCTTGTGCACCCGAATTGGGTTGCAAAGTAGTTCCCGCAAATCCGGTAACTACATTCAATTGCTCTTCCAAACGCTTGAGCATGGTCTGATATCCTTGCGCCTGTTCAACCGGAGCAAACGGGTGAATGTTGTTCCATTTCGCCATCGAAAGCGGCAACATTTCTGCAGCAGCATTCAATTTCATGGTACAAGAACCCAAGGAAATCATCGAATGATTTAAAGCCAAATCCTTGCGCTCTAATTTTTTGATGTAACGCATTAACGCACTTTCCGAATGGTAGCTATTAAATACGTCGTAGGTCAAAAATTTCGATGTTCGTGCTAGTGACTGTGGTAGCGCGCTTTCTGAATCTAAAGTCGAAACTTCAAACGTTTCTTTGCCAACGGCTTCCGCAAAAATGGCAATGATTTTATTAATCGATTTTAAAGAAGTCGTTTCGTTTACCGAAATACCAATCGTTTGCGCATCGATGTACAAGAAATTACACTTCTTCGACTCGGCTATCGGGCGAACAACGTTTGCAGCCGCTTTCACAACAATCGTATCGAAATACGAATCGTTTGTTTGGTAAACGCCCAGTTTATTCAAGGCATTAACGATGGTTACGGCCGATTGATGTACGCGATTAGCAATAAAAGCCAATCCTTTCGGTCCGTGATAAACCGCATACATACCCGCCATTACAGCCAACAATACCTGAGCTGTACAAATGTTACTTGTGGCTTTGTCGCGTTTAATGTGTTGCTCGCGGGTTTGCAAAGCCATACGCAAGGCGCGGTTGCCGTTGGCGTCTTGGGTTACTCCAATAATTCTGCCCGGCATGCTGCGCTTGTATTCTTCTTTAGTGGCAAAGTACGCCGCGTGCGGACCGCCATAGCCCAACGGAATTCCGAAACGCTGTGTAGTTCCAAAAACAACATCAGCACCCCATTCTCCCGGGGGTGTAAGCACTACCAACGATAATATATCGGCGGCTACTGCTACTTTAATTTCTTTTTCTTTTGCTTTCTTGCAAAAATCGGCGTAATCGAAAATTTGTCCGTGTTTACCCGGATATTGTAAAATGGCAGCGTAAAATTCGTCTGAAAAATCAAACGTTTCGTGATTTCCAACTACAATTTCAACACCAATAGGCGTGGCACGTGTTTGCAAAACCGATAATGTTTGCGGCAAAATTTCTTCGCTCACAAACAATTTACACACGTTATTTTTCTTTTGCTCGCGACTCCGAACATCGAACAACAACGCCATCGCTTCTGCACCAGCAGTTGCTTCATCCAGCAACGATGCGTTGGCAATTTCCATACCCGATAACTCTATGGCAACCGTTTGAAAATTCAAAATAGCTTCCAATCGACCTTGTGCAATTTCTGCCTGATAAGGCGTGTAAGCCGTGTACCAACCCGGATTTTCGAAAATATTGCGTTGAATTACCGCCGGAACTACGCACTGGTGGTATCCCAAACCAATGTACGATTCGAAAATTTTATTCTGTTTTCCCAGTTCGGTAATGTGATCTAAATACTCAAATTCGCTCATCGCTGGCGGCAAATTCAAGGGTGTTTTTAGTAGAATATCACTTGGCACAGTTTCGTAAATCAACTGATCTACACTTTCAACACCAATTGTTTCCAACATTTGCGAAACCTCTTCCTCACGAGGTCCGATATGACGTAAAGCAAATTGAGAAGTATTCATTTAGGGATTCATTTTATAGCTGCAAAAATACTATTTTACGCCTGAATTTTTTGCTCTTTATAACACGCTATTAAGTATTGTTATCAACTAATTCCAGAATTTATAAACAGCTTCCACAGCACGCCCGCAACCGCATGCCAAAATCGCTTAGCACAAAAGCCATCAACTTAAACAGCATTACAGCACTCGCTTTTGCAGCAAACTTTTTTGTTACGGTTTTGCATTTTAATCTAGAGCGAAATTATACAGTAGCTAGTATTCTGACAATCTGCATAATACCTATTTATCAGTTCGTGAAATTTCGGAAGCTACACATCATTTCAGCAATCGGTTTAGCTGTGGCAACGCTTCTTTTAGTTGTTGCTGCTCCTCGTCGAGACGTACTTTTAACAGGCGTTATTGCCGTATTTCTAACGATATCGTATAACGGTTTTAGTAGCCTCGGATGGCGTAACAATCCGTTTTCAAAAGTGGCGGTTGTGGCGCTGGTCTGGTCGCTCACTTCCGTACTCATTCCCTTGCAGCTCGAAAATTGCGATTTCAGTTTCACATATCTGTTTCTCCGTTTTCTCTTGTTTTGTATTCAAATACTGCTGTTCGAAATCGCCGACATTCCCAACGATAAAGGTCGCATTCAAAGTCTTCCGCAACTCTTTCCGGTAACTCTTTTAAAAATGATACTCGCTTTAACAGCTTTCACAGTACTATTTTTTGTCGAAGAAAATCAGTTGATCAGCTTCATCCTCTGTGGTTACATGCTTTTTTTAATCGTACGAACTTCACCTGGAGACCGTCGCTTTGCCGATGTTTTCGTCGAAGCGTTTCCACTATTTTATCTGATTTTAAAAGGAATCGAATATCTTTAATTGGGGCGTGCCGGCGCAAACGATCGTTCCTTGAATAAAAAATCTTTTAGCGCCGTCGGGCTATACACTACAAGTTTGTTTGCGGCTTAAACGCCACCGCAAACAAAGCTTTTCGTTTCTATCCCTCACGCAGGCAACGTTACCGAATCCGGTTCGATATGAACGAGCACTTCTGCAATCTCTGGAATCTCACGCATTAAATGATCTTCCAAGTCATGACCAATTTTATGGCTTTCAATTACAGTCAGTTCGCCTTTTACAATGGCATGTAAATCAATATAGTACACGGCGCCGCTTTTTCGAACGTGCAACTTTTCCGTATCGATAATTCCAGGAACTTTAACCGATTCGGCTCGAATGCGTTCCGATAAGTCTTCGTGTATTTGCTCGTCCATCATTTCGCCTAAGGCAGGTCGAAATATGTGCCAAGCATTGTAAAAAATAACAAAAGAGGCGAGAAGTGCTGCCCAATCATCGGCCGACTCGTATCCTTTTCCAAAAAAAAGTGCAATCGAAATACCAATAAATGCCGCAACCGAAGTTAACGCATCGCTCCGATGATGCCAAGC
>CALRVY020000046.1:0-18697 GCA_943371725.1 Pseudanabaena sp. UWO311
CAAGTTTCTGCGATGCAAGCAAAAACCATAACTCCCGATCAGGTAAAAGACCTATTAACTAAGTCGACTTACCCGTTCAAAGGCCGCGCGACAGAAAAGCAAATGATGGCTTTCCAACGTGCTATCGAAACAGCCGACTTTTCTAGCAAAGACGCAGCCACTTTAGAAAATACTGTGCTCGCCAAACCGTTAACCGCCGACACAAATGCTGTTCTTTACCAAATTGCGCTTTGGAAATGGGGCGCACTTGCCATCGAAACCATTAGCGCTTCAACCTCTTGCTACACCTGCACTGAGGCTTGTGCTGATCGATGCATGCGCCAAAAAGCTAGCGACTTAAGAAAAGGACCTATTAGTGAAAGAATTAAATTCCTGCTGTCGTGCGGGCTTGAAGTCTTAACCTGGTACGCCGACTGCATGTACGACTGTATAGGCGATTACACTACTCATTAACCTTAACTAAAATCAATAAACATGAAAAATCTCCAGAAATTTGAAATTGGCGCAATTGCAGCAGTAAGTGTAGCCGCATTTTTATCAAACAAACTAGTAGGTTTCTCCGGGGCTCATATAGTATTGTCGAGCATCGTGGGTTTTTATTTCTTTCCGGTCGGTTTATTTGTAGCGCATTTTAAACCTTTGAACCTTAAAACCGTTTTATCATTACTGGTTTTAGGCTACAGTGTTTCTAATTCGGCGCTAAATTCTTTAGACCGTAGTGATTTTCAAAACTACATAGCAGTTGCTTTAGTAGTTTTAAACATGTACTTTGCCTATTACTATTCCCAGCAAAAAGACTACCGAAGATACTTGCATTTGCTTGCCATAATCTTAAGTGTAGCTTCGTCTAGTGTCATGAAGTAATTTCTAACGAAATCTCAACGAACAATCAAATTTATAAAACAAGGCCTTAAAGGGCGTCAGGCAGACTTGAATTACCAACAAAGTTAATTAGCGCCCTTTATTCTTCGGCCACAGTTGTTAAAGCAGATTTTCCTATCCCAAAAAGGCAGATCAAAAGAAAGGGTCTAAATTGACCCGCTGTTTTCAAAAACAAACCAAAAACAAGGGCAAAATCAAAGCAATTTCCGAATTTTGAACCTCCTATTAATCAACTATTTGTTCTTTACATGCAAAAAATCAACCGTTTCGGTGCTCGCTACCGCGCCGTATGGCTACTAGCACTCGCCTATCTTTGCTGCTCGTTTACCACTCGTTTAGCCCTATACGGCTGGGCAGCTTCAGAAACAGAAAATTCCTTTATTAGCATTCTCAAAACTTTCTCTTTCGGATTTTTATTTGATTTTATAACTGCCTGTACAATAAGTGTACCTGCCATTTTATACATTTCGGTACTTCCAAACCCACTAAGCGGAAGTAAACTCGATAAAATTCTCACTTATTTTTTCACGTTTCTTACACTTTTCCTGCTTTCATTTTCGGCACTAGCCGAATTTACCTTTTGGGAAGAATTTAAATCGCGCTTTAACTTTATTGCAGTAGACTATTTGATTTACACTTATGAAGTGGTTTCTAACATTGCCGAATCCTATCCGCTACCGCTGTTATTTGCCATCGTCGTTGCGCTTGCGCTCTTAGGATTCTACTTTATCCAAAAGAAAAGCGGTTTTCAAACTACTTTCAAATCAAAAGTTTCGATACGTGCACGCATTTTAGTTTTAGCCGCTTTGTTAACGCCCGTAATTACAGCAACATTTTTTCTGGAAAACACCGACGCCGAGTGGTCGGCAAACCGCTACAACAACGAATTGTCTAAAAACGGCATCTATTCCTTTTTCGCTGCCTTCCGGAACAACCAAATGAAATACAGCGAATTTTACAAAACCATCCCAGAAAACGAAGCCTTCAATCTGGTTCGAAACGAACTGCAACAAAACAACAGCAGGTTTCAATCAAACGGCTTGAGTATTCATCGAGCGGTTAGTTCACCAAATCCGAGCAACGAAAAACCCAATGTCGTTTTCATCTTGGTCGAAAGTTTGTCGGCAAAATTCTTAGGCAGCTACGGAAACACCGAAAACCTGACGCCAAATCTCGACAAACTTGCCACCAAAGCCTGTCGCTTTACCAACATGTTTGCAACCGGAACACGAACCGTTCGCGGCATGGAAGCTGTAACGCTATGTATCTCGCCCACACCCGGACAAAGTATCGTAAAACGACCTAAAAATTCGGGCTTGTACACCGTGTCGAATGTTTTCAAATCCAAAGGATACAACTGCAACTTTTTTTATGGCGGCGATGGCTACTTCGACAATATGGATGCCTATTTCGGAAGTAACGGTTTTAATATCTTCGACCGCGGACGTGGTTCGATTCTTTCCGACGACATTAAAACAACACGCACACTGATCACCGACAGTCAAGTAACTTTTGAAAACGCTTGGGGAATATGCGACGAAGACATTTATAACGTAATGCTCGAACAAGCCGACAAGCAATACGCGTCCGGAAAACCGTTCTTTAATTTCGTCATGACAACTTCAAACCACCGTCCGTACACGTATCCGAAAGGAAAAATCGACATTCCATCAGGTTCGGGGAGAAACGGAGCGGTAAAATATACCGACTATGCGCTCGGAAAACTGTTCGAAGCCGCACAAAAGAAACCTTGGTTTAAAAACACGGTATTTGTAATTGTTGCCGACCATTGTGCGTCTAGCGCCGGAAAAGACGAAATTGACATAGTTAATTATAAGATTCCTGCCTTTATTATAGGAGTAGAGAAACTCGGACAACTGCAAATTACCAAGCAATGTTCGCAAATCGATTTGATGCCTACACTTTTTGGGGCGCTTGATTGGAATTATGAATCCGACTTTTTTGGCGAAGATGTTTTAAATCCGCTTTACCACGAACGGGCTTTAGTAGCAACGTATCGCAAATTGGGCTTCATTAAAAAAGACGCCGTGGTTATTCTAAGTGAGCAAAAATCAGTGAATCACTATAAATGGGATAACGACAAAAATACGCTTACTAAGGCGGCGAAAAATCCGAGATTAGAACGTGAAGCCATAGCTTGGTACCAAACTGCCGACTATCTTTTCAATAACGACAAACTCAAATAGGAAAGCAAAGTTTTCATCAGATTTACAACTAACAAATTATAGAAAATACCGTTTTCGGTTGTTTTTGCGGCCTCACGCAAACATTTCTTAAGAGCGAGATTTTTCATTATATTCGTCGACAATCTTTTACCGATGAAATCTAAAGCTACACTCAAACAAATTGCCAAAGATTTAGGCGTTTCCGTATCCACTGTTTCCAAGGCTTTAAACAATAGCCCAGAGATTAGCGAACCAACGAAAATAAAAATCCAAGAATTTGCGAAACTTAAAAATTACAAGCCAAATATTATTGGATTAAACCTAAAAAACAGATCTACAAGAACAATTGGCGTCATTATACCCAATATTCTCAATCCGTTTTTTGCAAAAGTGTTTTCAGGAATTGAGAAAGTAGCCGACGAAAAAGGATATAACGTGATTACGTGTATTTCTAACGAATCGATTCAAAAAGAAATTCACGCATTGGACATGTTAAGCAATGGAACGATCGATGGTTTCATCTTGTCTGTGAGTGAAGAAGCACAAAAAGAAGAAGAGTACAGTCATTTTGCTGAAATCATTGCAGGTGGAACGCCAATCGTTATGTTTGATCGAACTGCCGACGAAATTGCATGCGATAAAGTAGTTGTAGACGATTTCGAAGCGTCGGTAAATGCCGTCGAGTACTTAATCCAAACCGGATGTAAACGAATCGCTATTGCTTCAGTGATCGATAACTTAAATGTTGGGAAACTGCGCGTAAAAGGATACAAAGCCGCACTCGAAAAAGCAAACCTGCCCATCGACGAAAAATTAATGTTGCTGACTGACGAGGAAGAGTCTTTGGATTCGAGATTTGAACAATTATTCGCAGAAAAACCAGATGCGTTCTTTGCTCTCGACGAACCTACTTCTACTTCGGTGATGAAAATGGCCTTAAAAAAAGGCTACCGTATTCCGGATGAATTGCAAGTCATTGGATTTGCAGACGGCATTTGGTCGCGACGATTAACGCCGAGTTTGTCGACTATCTCCCAACACGGACCCGAAATCGGCGAAGCGGCGGCAAAAATGTTGATCGATCGCTTGGAATCGAAAGAGAATTTAAAACCAACTACACAAATAATACGTACTGAATTAAGAAAGCGCGACTCGGTTAAGAAATAGTTTTTTCTGAAAAACGGCACGCAACCTTATTCGCTTTACAACATCGTCTTTTTATGAGAACTCTTTTATTCGCTTGTTTTTTCTTTTTATCGTCGCAGCTTTTGCAAGCACAAACAACGCCCGACATTTTCGATGTGGCTCGTTCGGGCACGGTCGAAACACTTAAAACACTGTTAGCAAAAGATAAATCGTTGATGAATGCTGTGAGTCCGCAAGGATATACACCGCTCCTTTTGGCAACGTATCGCGGAAACAACGAAGTGGCGAATTATTTAATTGACAACGGCGCAAACATAAACTT
The DNA here is from genome assembly GCA_943371725.1 of Pseudanabaena sp. UWO311. GTDB lineage: Bacteria > Bacteroidota > Bacteroidia > Flavobacteriales > Flavobacteriaceae > Flavobacterium. Next base: position 4,537 of record CALRVY020000046.1, read on the forward strand.
GGCAACCGGTTTTGGAACCATTGTAATGGCAGCGATCGTGAAAAAAAACACCGCTGTTTTAGAAAAACTCGTTGCCGCGAAAGCCGATATTAATGTCGCCGACGATAACGGACTAACACCGCTAATGCTTGCCGTACAATTTCAGCAGGTAGAAACTGTGGCGCTGTTACTCAAATCGGGTGCAAAAAAAGACAGTAAAGACAAAGCCGGTAAAACCGCTTTCGAATACGCCACCGAATCTGGAAACGACAACTTAATCAAACTTCTAAAATAAAAACGCTATGCAAAAAACTACTTTACTATTTCTTACACTAATTGGCAGCCTCGGGTTTGCACAACAGAAATCAACGGGCGTCATGACACTTTCAAACAACCCGATTCCAATTACAGCAAACTTTACATTAGATAACAGCACCTCGCAAGTTACGTTGGTGCTGACTGGTCCGTCAGACCGTTGGTTTGGTTTGGGAATTGGCGTTGAAGCTGGCTTTGAAATGGCCGACGGCGATGTTGTGGTTTTTACCACCTCGACAAACCCAAATTTAACCGATCGTAATTTCGCTGGATTTGGTGTACCACCGAGTGATTCAGCACAAAACTGGACAACCGAATCAAACACAACTAGTGGTACTGTTCGTACGCTTACTTTAAAAAGAGCACTAACCACAACCGATGCGAATGATTTCCAAATGCCTTATGCGAGCACGAACTCAATAAGCATTGCAGGAGTTCGACCTGGTGGTGCGACGTTTACCGTAGGTTCCCACAATAATTTAAGCAATGTTGGTTATGCTACCGCTACTTTTCAAACGCTCAACACCGATGACATTAATTTGAATACCGTTCAGTTATATCCGAATCCATCGAAAAATTTCTTTAATGTTTCGGCTCGTTCACCTTTTACGAACGTAACTATATACTCGCAAACAGGGCAGTTGGTTAGAACGCTAACATTCGAAAATGGCTCGACAGAAGAGCGTATCGCTACCGACGATTTAGCAACAGGAATTTATTTGTTGGAAGTTTCGGGAACCAGCGGAAAAGCTTGGAAAAAACTGATTAAAGAATAGTTTTTTTGCACCAAATACAAAAGCCGTTTCGCACTTTGTGGAACGGCTTTTTTTGTTACGATTGCCCCTGTGAGCGGTGGAAGCGGCATCCTGCCAAAAAATCGCTTGCGTTTTTTGGGAGATACAGCGGACGACGCGACCCGACGGTGGGGACAGCTGGGGCGGAGGGGCACAGCCAAAAAATAAAATTCATCATTAAATAACATCAAAAAAGTGCCTTCATACGGTATTTATTCGCTGAGTTTATATCTTTGAAACCAAACAGCAAACAGATGAAAACGATTTTTGATTTTAATTTCGCCAACGAAAAGGCACTAATTCGTGTGGACTTCAACGTTCCGCTTGACGCACATTTTAACGTAACCGATGCCACACGCATTGAAGCGGCAAAACCCACAGTAGATAAAATTTTAGCCGACGGTGGAAGTGTGATTTTAATGTCGCATCTCGGCCGACCAAAAGGCATCGACGATCAATTTTCATTAAGACATATCGTTGCTAAAACTTCGGAGATTCTAGGCGTTCCGGTACATTTTGCGAGCGATTGCCGCGGTGAAGTAGCGCAACAAGCTGCTGCGAATTTAAAAGCAGGTGAAGTTTTGCTCTTGGAAAATTTGCGTTTCTACAAAGAAGAAGAAGCCGGCGATGTTGCATTTTCAAAAGAATTAGCCGCTTTGGGAAGCATTTACGTGAACGACGCTTTTGGAACAGCGCATCGTGCACACGCCTCGACAACCATTATTGCACAATTTTTCCCAGAGAAAAAGTGCTTTGGAGCCTTGTTGGCAAAAGAAATTGAGAGTTTAAATAAAGTTTTGAAAACAGCCAAAAAACCAGTTCTTGCCATTTTAGGAGGAAGTAAAGTTTCGTCGAAAATTACCGTTATTGAAAACATTCTCGACAAGGTTGACGACATGATTTTGGGTGGTGGAATGACTTTCACTTTCATTAAAGCCTTGGGTGGCGAAATTGGCGATTCGATTTGCGAAGACGACAAGTTGGATTTAGCGCTGGAAATTTTGGAAAAAGCAAAAGCGAAAGGTGTGAACATTCACATTCCGGTTGATGTAGTGGCTGCAAATGCATTTTCAAACGAGGCGCAAACACAAATTTGCGATGTACGCAGCATCCCGAACGGCTGGCAAGGCTTAGACGCCGGGCCAAAAACCTTGGAACAATTTGGGACTTTAGTATTGAAATCGAAAACCATTTTATGGAACGGACCGCTAGGTGTTTTTGAGTTTTCGAACTTTGCCAACGGAACCATTACTTTGGGGAATTTCATTGCGCAAGCTACAGCAAACGGAACCTTTTCGTTGGTTGGCGGCGGCGATTCGGTGGCGGCTGTGAAGCAATTTGGACTGGAAGAAAAGATGAGTTACGTATCGACGGGCGGTGGCGCAATGTTGGAGATGTTGGAAGGAAAAAGCTTACCGGGAATCGACGCGATTTTAGAATAATTCGACACACAAACTAAAAATTAGGCGACAGGTGTTTTTAACATTTGTCGCCTTTTTTTGCTTAATTAACAATAAAAAAGGTTAAAACTGGTTTTGAAATAAGGGAGATTTGAACGCTAATTGCTAATTTTGCATAAAATGAAGTTTTTTTGTCGATTGCGATTCGGAGTACATTCGAATTAAATCAGCCGTATGATGTAGAATTGGTATAGTTTTTGGCGAGACATTAAAACCTCAGAAACAAACATTATGAGAATACAAAAAATAGTCTTAACTGCCTTAATCGGTTTATTTGCGGTGCCTGTTATTTTGGCGCAGGATGTAGCGATTAGCGGTTCGACACCTACAAAACAAACCCCAGCACAGTTCTTAGACAGCATAAAAAAGACTTTTGTTAACGACAAGATGGCTTCGTGCGTTGATAGCTTATGGTTGAAGGAGCTTACGAGTTTAGATTTATACACGGACTTGTCGTCGGACATAAAAAACATAAACTTAGACGAAAAAGTTGAATATAATTTATCGACTGATTTATTGAAGAAACGTTTGAAGGAGCTCGATGCGAAGTCGCCCTTTAACATTGAATACAATCCGGGTTTAGAGAATTTAATAAAATCTTGGTTAAAAAACAGAAAGCGTGCTTTTGAACGTTTAATGGCGGTATCGGAATATTATTTCCCAATGTTTGAAGAATCGCTTGCGCGGAAGAATGTGCCGTTAGAAATTAAGTATTTAGCAGTAGTTGAATCGGCATTAAACCCCAAAGCCGTTTCGCGCGTGGGTGCAACTGGATTGTGGCAATTTATGTACCAAACCGGAAAACAATACAACTTACATATTGATTCGTATGTCGACGAACGCAGCGATCCGTTGAAAGCCAGTGATGCTGCAGCACAATACATGAGCAATATGTACCGTATTTTCGGCGATTGGGATTTGGTTTTGGCTTCGTACAACAGTGGGCCAGGTAACGTTGCCAAAGCTATTCGCAGAAGCGGTGGACAAGAAAATTACTGGAATATTCGCAGAAATTTACCGAAAGAAACGCAAGGTTATGTACCTGCGTTTTTGGCCACGATGTACATTTACGAATACCACAAAGAACACGGAATTGTACCAAATCGCGCTATAATTAAACATTTCCAAACCGATACGGTTGGCATTAAAAAGCAAATCAGCTTCAAACAATTGTCCGACTTACTAGACATTCCTGTTGCGCAATTGCAGTTGTTGAATCCGTCGTACAAAGTAAATGTGATTCCAAATTACACAAACAAGATCCACTTCTTGCGTTTACCTGCTGAAAAAGTGGCGCTTTTCACTTCAAATGAAGAGAAAATATATGCGTATGTCGAATTCGAAAATGCACGTCGCGAGAAGCCTTATCAGCAATATTTAGCAACCAAAGACAGTACGCGAGTTGCTTCGCGGGATTCGGTGACCAAAAATGTAGCCACTAAAACGAAATACCATAAAGTACGACGTGGAGAAAACCTCAGCAGTATTGCTAATAAATACGATGTTAGTGTTTCGCAAATTAAAAAGTGGAACAAATTAAGAAGCAGTAAAGCACCGCTGGGACGTAATCTGAAAATTTATCAGCCACTTCCAAATGCGTCGGAAAATGATGTTGCAGCTGTTGCAGAAAGTACGACTGACGTAAAGAGCACAAAAAACAACACTGTGGATGCAGCTTCAAGCAACGAACAAAAGGAGTATGTTGTTCAATCGGGCGATAATTTAAGCAGTATAGCTCGTAAATTTAATGTTACTGTTGCCGATATCAAGCTTTGGAATAATTTGCCGGACAACAACATCAAATTAAATACGAAGTTGAAATTAGTTCAACCTTCCACTGTAGCCGAAGTTGCTCCAGCTGTCGCAGAAAAACAAAACGTAGTACACGAAGTTGTTCCTGGCGATAATTTGGCAGCTATTTCGAGAAAATACGGTGTTTCGATCGCTGACATTCAAGCTTGGAATAACCTTAAAGACACTCAAATTGCGGTTGGAGCAAAACTTCTTATCCAAAAAGATAAAGATGCTAGCATACAAAAAGCAGAAGTAGCCTCTTCAAAACGCAAATCAAAAGCGGATAGTTATTTGGTTCAGAAAGGCGATTCACTTTCAAAAATTGCGAAGAAATATCCTGGAGTTACGGTTCAAGATATCAAGAAATGGAATAAGATTACCGGAGACGATTTACAACCGGGTATGCGATTGAAGATTAACGGCTAATTGGCTTTTTTGCTGATTTAAGTATTGCGTTCCATTTCGCGATGAAAGGAGCTATCTTTGAAGCACATTCATCATCTATGCCAAGGTTTTACAACTTCGTTATTGTATTGCTTATTGCTTCGTTTATCGGTTGCGCCGATAAAGAGAAAAGCGAGTTGCCGCCTTCTAACAGCCCCGTTAACAGCTTGTCTGTTGTTATATCCGACCAACTTTGGGATGGTGAAATTGGCGATAGTATTCGCAAAAAATTTGCTGCACCAATCGACGGATTACCGCAAGAGGAACCGCTTTTTACGATTAATCAGTATCCATTACGTGCACTCGACGGCCGCGTAACTGCTCGAAATGTATTCATAATCAAAAAAGAGGATCTAACTCGTTTTAAACTAGCAGAAAACGAATTTGCTGCACCGCAACACGTGGCACACATTTCGGGCAAGTCGACGGCTGAAATCGTAAATCTGTTGGAAGAAAACACGAACACGTTAATCAATCAGTTTAAGCAAAACGAGATTCAATTCCGGCAACGCATTATTGATACTAGTAGGCTACAAAACACTACTTTGAAAAGCCGATTTAAAATTGATTTGTTGATTTCGAATAAATACAAAGTTGCGCTTTCGCGGAAAAATTTCATTTGGTTTAAGCGCGAGATTTTATCGGGAAATACCAGTTTGGTTGTATACCGCGTACCAACTGCTGCTATTTTTAAAAACGGAAATGTAGTTGGTAACATAATACGGGTTCGCGACTCGGTTGGTGGAAAATACATTCGTGGAAAAGAGCGCAAGAGTCGGATGCAAACCGAAGAATCGTATGCACCTTATTTTGCAGTAGGTACGTTGAACGGTAATCGCATTTATGAAACGCGTGGTACTTGGGAATTGAAGGGCGATTTTATGAATGGCTCGTTTATCAATTTTGCGATTCGCGATAAGAAACGAAATCAGTTTGTGATTGTTGAAGGCTTCTGTTACGCACCATCGACCGAAAAGCGCGATTTAATGCACGAATTAGAAGCCATGATTAAATCGGTAAAATTATATTAATGGAAAAACCGCAATGGCTGGTAAAGCCTTTTAGCGAATTAAGTACGCAAAACCTTTATGATATTCTGCATTTACGCGCCAAAGTATTTGTTGTTGAGCAAGACTGTGCGTATTTAGATGTGGATTATTACGACCAAAAATCCGTGCATTTAATGGGCGTTGCCGACAATCGCGTGGTTTGTTATTGCCGACTTTTCGATGCGGGAAATTACTTTGAAACCGCTTGTATCGGACGGGTGGTGATTGATCCTGAATATCGCAACAAAAAATGGGGACATCTACTCATGACCGAGGCGATTCGCGAATTGTATCGTTTGTTTGGCGAACAACGCATCGAAATTTCAGCTCAGTGTTATCTGGAGCAGTTTTACGCCTCGCACGGATTTGTCACCATTAGTGAGATGTATTTGGAAGACAACATCCCGCATGTGCGTATGCGATTAGATTTTAAATCTTCGTAATTACCAACTCAACTCGACGATCGTATTCAGCGCCTTTCCCCAAAGGAACGGTATTTCCGTAGCCTTTAAAAGTCATTCGTTTTTTATCGATTTTCTTAAATACCAAATATTTGTAAACGCTTTCAGCTCGGTTATGGCTTAACTGGCGTTTTCGGGTTTCTTTATCAATTGCCTCTTTTTGGAACGGAGGTGTGCAACAAACATGTCCTTGAATTTCGAAATGCAGATTTTTATACTTCTGAAGCAATCGCGCTACTTTATCTAAATCGGTTTTTGACTTAAACGTTAATTTAGAACTACCGCGTTCGAATAATAGATTTTCTAAATAAATATGATCGCCAACTACGTGTTTTTTCTGAATGCTCGTGTAGAATCCGGGCAGTTCGATTTTTGGAAGTGGTTTTAAATTCAAAACAACATCAACTCTTCTGTTTTTGGAACGAACTTCTGGTAAATTTTCAACCACATCGTCGTCGATCAAAATGCGTCCTTTGCCTTCAATAGTTACGATGATTTTATTCTTGATTCCGTTGTCAATGAGCTTTTGCTTGATGGTATTGGCTCGATTTGTAGACAATTTAAAGTTATAAGCTTCTTTTCCGACATCATCGGTGTAACCAAAGATTTGAATAGATTCGATTCGGGTGGAATCGGTTTGTTTTATGAAATTAACTACATCAGTCTCTTGGTTTCCATCGAGCGAAAACTTATCAAAACCGAAATAAATAGAATGAACTACTTCTTCTTGCGCTTGCGCAGCCGTAGTTAAAATGAGGAGTAAAAACATCCAAAATCGCATACTTATTTCTTTAAAATTTTATTATAAGCCGCTGTATCCGCAAGCAAATCGGCCGCTTTTTTGATTTGCGTATCGTTTGTTAGGTAGTATTTGTATAACCCTTCCTTGTACGAATAACGTTTAATCAATTCATCAACAATTAACTTGCTAATTTCACTTTCGAATTTGTTGAGTTCTACATCTTCGCTTCGTTTAATTGCCGTCAATAATTGCTCGTATTCTTTGGAAATACTTTGATCCAGTTTTTCCTTTTTAGCCGATTCGAGTGTCTTCTTCAAGGCAACTTCAGTTTCCGTATCGAAACTAATTTTATTGGCTTTCAAAAACTGTTTAAACTCGTTGTATTTCGCCGAATTGAAGTTGGGAATGCCGTTTTCAGGAATTGGGTTCTTGTAATAATACTCGGTTGCGTATCGAAAAATACCGTCGTTTTTTTGAAGTGCCGTAGCAATGTAACTCATCTTTGCTTCTGGAAGTTCAACATCGGGTTGAATGCCACCACCGTCGTAAACTGTTCGTCCTTTTTTAGTTTTGAACGCATTGTATTGCGAAGCATCGGTACGAATGGCTTTACCTTCTTTATCTTTTCGGGAATAATCCAAGGCTTGAATACATCTGCCGGAAGGCGTGTAATAGCGCGAAATAGTTACCTTAACCTGAGTTCCGTAAGTTAAATCGATTGGGCGTTGCACCAAACCTTTCCCGAAACTGCGCGTTCCAACCACTACGGCACGATCTAAATCTTGCAAGCCACCGCTCACAATTTCCGAAGCCGAAGCACTTTTCCCATCCACCAAAACAACCAACGGAATTTCAGTATCTATCGGTTCTTTAGCGGTACGATACGTATTGTTGTGCTTCTCTACTTTCGATTTCGTTGTTACAATCACTTCGCCTTTAGGCACAAACAAATTGCAAATATTCACTGCTTCGTTCAGCAAACCACCCGGATTTCCACGTAAATCTAATATAATTTTCTTGGCTCCTTTTTCTTTTAAAGCTTCCAGCGCTTGCTTGGTTTCCGATGAGGCTTTTTGGTTAAACTGACTCAAAACTATGTATCCCGTTGTTGCATCGACCATATCGTAAAACGGAACTGCTTTTACTTCGACCTCATCTAAAACCAATTGCGCATCGTAAACTTTTCCTTGCCGCCGGTATTGAATGGCAATTTTCGTTCCTTTTGACCCGCGAAATAACTGACTTGCATCTTCTTCGTATTCGCTGAGCAACACATCACCCACTTTAATGATTTCATCGCCCGCTTTCAAACCAGCTTTATCAGCAGCGTAACCTTTATACGGTTCGCGAACATAAACGATTCCGTCTTTACGTACGATGGAAGCGCCCATACCCGTGTACTCGCCTGTGTTGTTGATTTTATACCGAACCACATCCCCTTCGTTAAAGTACGTGGTGTACGGATCTAAATCGGCCAACATGCTTTTAACGGCTTTGTCCATCAACTCTGCTGGACTCAACTCGTCGACATAGTTCATGTTCACGGTTTTGTACAGTTCCGTGAAAATCTCCAATTGCTTGGCGATTTCAAAAAAATCGTCTTTAAACGACGTCGTTGTATAAAACAATCCTGCGGCGGCAATACCCACCAGTAATCGTTTTTTATAAGAGCTGACCCAAGTTGTAAAACGGTTCATCTATAATTTTATTTAAGCTTTGTTTTCGGGATTTTCAGTAACTACTTCCGAAGATTTTAGTTGCATATCTTGTGCCAATTTATCGAAAAGCTTGCAGATAACTAAACGTAATTTTTCAAATTCAAGTATTTCGTTTGATTGATACAGCAACATGACTTGCAGGCGACGGTTTTCACTTCCGCGTAAGCGATGCTGTTCCAAACGATAACACTCTCGCAATAAGCGCTTTACTCTATTTCGAAGCACGGCGCGTTTAAAATGCTTTTTTCCAACGGTAACGGCAACTTGAATGCTAGTCGTTTCGCTATTTTCGACACGGTAAACGGCCCGAACCGGAAAAACAGCAAGGCTCTTTCCCGATTGAAATAAAGTGTCGATTTGCTTCGTACTTTTGAGCTTGTCGGCCTTTGGATATGTAAACAATTGTTTCATGAAGCTCGCAAATTTACGCATTATCACCCGCTTTTACTTTCATTTTAGTAGTTTTACAACTTATGAGAGTGCTAACTATTTTTTACCTGTTGTTATGTAGCTTGTTTGCAACAGCTGTTCAAGCCCAGTTTTACAAGCCCAAATACATCGGAATTGCCGCTGGTGCTGGAAATGAAATTAAAAATACCGACTATTCATACAGCAATCGAACGCTAAAACTTGAGGCCTTTTTTCAAGTTCACCACACCGAAAAATGGAGTTACGAAGTGTTGATTCAACCCGAAATGAACTTCGCAAAACACCAACTGCTCAATTTGTTTTTTGTAACGCCCGATGAACCCAACTTCGAAGAACTCCGCGACCGCTACACCAAATTGAAAGATATTCGTGAATATGCACTCGGCATCGGATTTATCGCACGGCGTCATTTGTCGAAAAAATTCGATGTTTACGGCTATTTGTCCGTCGGCCCCATGTACACCGATACCCAAACCGAACGCCTATCGCGCGGATTTGCCTTCGCAGATGTCTTTGCAGTCGGACTCTCCTATCACGTAAAAAACCTACGATTCGATATTCGCCCCAACTTCCGACACACCTCAAACGCCGGATTGCAAAGTTCCAACGCAGGCTTTAATACTTTAAATTGCGATTTTGCCGTGGCCTTTAAAATCCAATAAAGCAGCTTACTTTTGCGATGCGTGTAAACTCAAAAATTATGATGACCTACGAACAACTGCTCTCGCTCCAAAAACAAGGCGATACCAAAGACCGGCTGCGACGCGACGAAGACGAAACCCGCATTGGCTTTGACGTTGACTACGACCGCATCATTTTTTCGCGGCCGTTTCGCAGTTTACAAGACAAAACGCAGGTAATTCCGCTTTCGAAAACCGATTTTGTACACACACGCCTCACCCATTCGTTAGAAGTTTCGGTGGTTGGACGCAGTTTAGGACGTGCCGCCGGTGCAGCTATCCTTAAAAACTATCCGTATTTGGCGCAAGAACACGGCTATCAGGCGCAAGACTTTGGCGCTATCGTAGCTGCTGCTTGTTTGGCGCACGATATTGGTAATCCTCCTTTTGGGCATTCGGGCGAAAAAGCGATTGGGGCGTATTTTGAATTTGGAAAAGGCGCGCAGTACCAATCCGAAATGACAGCTGCTGAGTGGCAGGATTTGATTTGCTTCGAAGGTAATGCCAACGGTTTTCATGTATTGTGTGGCGATCGTGCCGGCGTGGAAGGCGGTATTCGCCTAACCTACGCTACGTTGGGTGCGTTCATGAAATATCCGAAAGCATCGCTTCCGCACAAACCTACCAAAGAAATCTCCGATAAGAAATACGGTTTTTTTCAAGCCGACCAAGTCTTTTTTGAAGAAGTAGCTACCGCATTAGGACTACTCCGTAAAGACCGCGAAGAAGTGGCTTTTCACAGACATCCGCTTACATTTTTGGTGGAAGCTGCCGACGATATTTGCTACACCATCATCGATTTTGAAGACGGCATTAACCTCGGTTTGATTTCGGAAGATTTTGCTTTGGAATACCTCATTCGATTGGTCGAAGACAAGCTCGATCGACGCAAATTCGCGCAGTTGCAATCCAAAGAAGATCGCATCAGTTACTTGCGCGCCGTGGCCATTGGCAGTTTAATTCAAGATGCCGTTCAGTTGTTTTTGCAGCACGAAAGCGAGATTTTGGCCGGTAATTTCCACCGTTCGTTAATGGAAAAAAGCAAGTACAAAGCGCAAATCGACGATATTATCAAGTTGAGTATCGACAAGATTTACCGTTCGCGCGAGGTTACCGAAAAAGAAATCAACGGTTACGAGATTATTCAAACCTTACTCGATGCGTTTATCGCGGCTTTAGAGCGCCAAGCGGCTGGCACCGAGCGCAACATCGACACCTTAATTTTACGTTTGCTGCCCGAACGCTTTCAGGATACTTCAACTTCTTTATACCGACGACTACTTTCGGTTTGTCATTTTGTTTCGCTGCTCACCGACAGCAATGCCGTACGCTTGTACCAAACCGTAAAAGGACTATCGGTATTGTAATTTGGGCGGCATTTCGCGCTGTTCGTTGCAATAAAACCGCACAAAAGCGGTTCGTGCTGGCTTTGTCTGGGGCTTCCGCTGGTCGCCCATTCAAAACCGCACTCACACGCTTTCGTTGCGCTTTCATTTTCACTGCCATCACGGCCGCGGGGATCGTTACCGAAAAATCGAATATTATTTAAACGTTATTTTTTAACGTTGCTTCATTTTTCTACTAATAATTTGTTTTACAGTATTTTAAACGAGGTAATATTGCAATATTACGTATGTTAAAAAAGTGGAATTGACAGCCGTTTTCTTTTTTGAAAAGTCGAAGAAATTCAGTTAATTAGCGTAACTAACGTGTTGTTTTAGGAAATATAATCACAGGGAAACAAATGATCGAACCACATCGAACACTTTGGAGTAAAGTAAAAGCTTTCGAGCTTGATGAGCCCACATCGTCGCTGGTTTTTTCGCAACGTCTAGCTAGAGAAAACGGCTGGACGACAGCATACAGCCTACGAGTGATTTTCGAATACAAAAAGTTCTTGTTTTTGTTATGTGTTGCCGAACACCCGCTAACGCCTTCCGATCAAGTAGATCAAGCCTGGCATTTACACTTGCTGTACACGGAGTCGTATTGGATCGATTTATGTCAGAATACTTTGAGTCGAAACATTCACCACGGACCTACGAAAGGCGGAAAAGCGGAGAGCGAAAAATATGAGAATCTGTATGAAAAAACACTACAATTGTATGCGCGAATTTTCGAAGAATCGGCTCCGGCAGACATTTGGCCAAATGCAGAACTACGTTTTGGACAAGTAAACTTTCAACGAGTGAATCTCGACACGAATTGGGTCTTTAAAAAACCAAGATTTTTAAAAAAATGAATAAGCTAACTACACTATTACCTGCGCAATCGCTTTTAGTGCTTGAAGGCAAACAAGCGTCGTTTAAAGAATTGTTGAAGTTAACTTTTATTGATTTACTGCTCAAGCAAGTACTTGAACTGAGAACGGTAGAACAACAACCACATCCAAACGATCCTGTTCGATACTACAAATACATTTCTGCCGGTAAGAACTTTAATTCGTACCGACCTGTCGACCACGAATACATTTATTTGGCTGCTTTTAAAGAGAGCGATTCCATCGAAATCTTGTTTCAAAATTTGATTCGGATGGGTGTTGAAAATGCCCAAAACGCAAAAATGTATCGCTTGTCTATTAGCCAATCGCCTAATTTACAACGCTATTGTTCACAGAATTTTGTGCAATCGATTATCGATAGCTTTTCGATAACCGATTTGGGACGTCAACTTCGAGCCGATTTACAAAGCGAAATTACTGCTTTGGAACGCGACTTTCCTGTACTGATCGAAAACCAACCGGAAAAGGCGAAGCAATGGGTAAACGAACTTGGAGGCGCCGTTTTTTTACTCAAGAATATTGACGTTAGCGTATTGGCTCGTATCGACTCGGATATACTTGCCGAGCTTAATAAACAGTACCAAGACAACGACAACGGAATTGCTTGTTTTGGCTGTAGTGTTTGGGACAGTAGTTCAGCCGATTCGGGTTGTAGCGACGGCTCGGGTTGTAGTGGTTGCGGTGGTGATTAGCCGATTGCTTGAAGTTTAAAACCGCCTTTAAACAGACGTCTTTTTCAGTAACGATTTTGCGGCCCGGATGGCAGCGGAAAGCCTTTTGATAAATGGGGCAAACAAAAGTGCGTTGGGCGTGGCGACCTAAGAAGCCGCGACCAACGTTTACTTTTGTGCCTTATTTGAAAAAGCTTGCAGCGAACAGCCGGAAATGCCGCCCAAATAAAAAACCACAGCTACAATATCTGCGGCTGTGGTTTATCGGTGTGTGAAAAATCGTTTTTGGGTAACTCGAAATAAAATGTTTCATTTCGAGCCTGATTACATTACTCTTTGTATTTCGCGATGTTTTCGATGTAATCGGTTAGCTCATCGGTTGACGACGAAAAACTAAATACATCGTTCACTTGGAAATAATTGTCTTTATCCACACAACTTGCGTACGCTGATTTGGCAAACTCAAGCTTGTTCTGTTCGAACGAAAACAGGTTAATGAGCTCGATGATTTGCGCAGTCGACAAACATTGTGCTGCTGCAATTTGTTTAGCAACCTTCATTTGTGAATCGGCAAACGATTGTTTTTCAACAGATTGCTTTGCTCTTTGAAAATCGGCTGCCGACATTTGAACGGTACATGTTTTCGTTGCTTTGGGAGTTGATTTCGGAGTAGCTTTTACTGCTTTCGGTTTTTCGGTCAGATCGATATCTTCTTCGGATCCAATTATGCGTGCTGGCTTAACCGGCGGTGTCGTTTTTGTGGTAACTGTGGTTGTCGTTTTTACGCCGCCAACGTTCATATTTACGTTAACATTATCGTCGGATTCTTTGATTGTCGTAGTTGTATTTATACCGCCAACATTCATGTTTACGTTAACACTGTCGTCGGATTCTTCGATTTTCGTAGTAATACCTACGCCCATTGTATTTACGTCGACTGTTTGGGTAGTAGTTTCGGTAGTTTTCTTAGGCGTACTTTTTACTGTTTTAGGCAGCGGATTTTCCGTTTCGTGATACTTTACTACTTCGGCGGCTGCGGTGGGTTGCTCAGTATCGTTGTCAAAACTACTCACGCGCAATCTGTATTTCCCTTTTTTATCTTTTTTGATATTGTAGGTAACGTTCATTCTTTTTTCGTCGTAATCCAACAAATAAACATTTTCATTAATTGTGGGTATACTGCTGTCTTCAAAAATGATTTTTAATAAATAGTTCGGCTTTTTTAAATCGGTGATTTGTACGTTGGTTGATGGCGAATCGTTTTGTCTGACGCCGTCTAAAATCACGTAAAAGCGTTCTCCTTCTTGCGAAAAAGTGGTAATAGTGCTCGTTTGCGCAAAGAAA
>CALRVY020000047.1:0-18608 GCA_943371725.1 Pseudanabaena sp. UWO311
GTGGGTTACGAATTTGCGTTAGTGACAGCAGTGGAAATAAAACGCGAAGAAAACCGTTGCCGAAAACGGATTTGCGCTGGCGACCCACAGAAGCCCACGCAAACCGATTGCCGGCCGGTTTTGTGCCGTTTTATTGCAACGAATGGCACAGCGCGGCACCTGCAAAACCACTGCAACGCGCCGCGCAACGCCCAAATAAAAATCTAGATTAAACTTCCGTTCGATATAAAAATCCAAGTTACAAGGCATTTAAATGGTTAGATTTTTTTTGCGATACTACAGCTTCCTAATAAAAATCCAGCTTGTAATTAACCATTTATCTGTTTTCTGACTGCAATTTTTAAATCGAACTCAGGTTAATATCAACTTTTAATCGTACGGAAAATTAGGTCTTTTTGAATTTGATGGGATTTTGGGGATTAAATCCAATAAAAAAGCCGCTCCATTAATTGAAGCGGCTTCTTTTTAAATTGTAAACATTTTAATTAGAATGTTTTGTCGTACTCGCCGTCTTTAGGCTTTAAAGTTCCTATAATAATGCGAACTAGGTCGATTAAAGTCCAGATTCCTAATCCACCAAGAGTTAAAATCTGAACAATTCCTTGCCAAGTGTAACCTAGGTAAAATCTGTGAATTCCGATAATCCCAACAAGCCAGCAAAGCAATAATGCAACGATTTGGCTTTTTCCATCAGAAGCAGCGGGAGCAGCAAAAGCATCTTTACTATCGTCTTCTATAACGGTAGTTGTTTGTTCAGCAGCAACGCGTTCAACTGGGAATGACGCAAAAGCAGGAGTTAAGCCAAAAAAAGCAATCGTCAAAATCGCAATAAAATGTTTTAGTTTCATAAAAAAATGTTTTAGTTTACACCAAATATATATAAGAAAAGTTTACTGATGCGTTACTTACTGATTTTTTTTATTTCCCTTTATTCTTTTTCTCAAAAGCAATACGACTATCTTGGAGTTATTGAACTAGATACCAAGAAAAAAGGGGTCATTAGTTATCGAATTTTATTTACAGAAAAAAACGGTGTTATCGACGGTTATTCGGTTACCGATTTAAATGGCGCGCACGAAACAAAAAATAAGATTAGCGGTAGGTACAATTCAAAAACCAAAAGTTTTAGTTTCAAAGAAGACCGAATATTGTACACTAAATCGCCACTAAGCAAAGAAAGCTTTTGTTTTATGAATTTTTCAGGAACGGTCGATTTAAACAAAGAAAACAGTCAGCTTGTTGGTAATTTTAAAGGTCTTTTCCCGAATAAAACGAAGTGTATAGACGGATCTTTAAAGTTATTTGCAGTGGAGAAAGTCGAGAAAAAAATGACGAAGCTCAACAAGAGAATCCAACGCACTAAATTTGTTGATGAGCAAACCAAAGCAAAGGCCAACCCTTTGAAATTACTCGACAGTTTAAAAGTTAATAGCCTAGGAAAAAATCAGGATTTAAAAATCTTTGTTACAACCGCGAAAGTTACCATAGAAATTTGGGACGCGCAGTTGGAAGATGGTGATCAAATTGATTTAACGCACAACGGCAAGTATCTTCTTCAAGATTTTGAAGTTAAAAACGCGAAAAAAGTCATCAAATTAAATTTGGCTCCAGGAAATAATTACCTCACCGTTACCGCTTTAAATGAAGGCACGCAGGAGCGCAATACAGCCATGATTCGCGTTATTGAAGGAGATCGAACCTTCGAGCTAACAACAAACTTGAAGCAGCGCGAAAAAGCAATGTTAACGTTGGTTCAAGAGCAATAAGATTTTAAAAAAAATGGCGCTTTAAGCGCCATTTTTTATTTCATGTGAAAGTCTTCCATGAATTTTGTGGTATAATTCCCTTCCACATATCTCGGATCATCCATTAATTGTCGGTGAAAAGGAATGGTGGTTTTAATTCCTTCAATCACAAACTCATCGAGTGCTCGTTTCATTTTGTTGATTGCTTCCTGACGGGTTTGTGCCGTTGTAATGAGCTTAGCGATCATTGAATCGTAATTCGGCGGAATTGTATAACCTGAGTAAACGTGTGTATCTAAGCGCACACCGTGTCCTCCAGGAGTATGCAAATTTGTAATTTTTCCTGGCGAAGGTCGGAAATCGTTATACGGGTCTTCTGCGTTGATCCGACATTCAATAGAATGCAACTGAGGCAAGTAATTTTTACCTGAGATTGGCACTCCAGCGGCAACAAGTATTTGTTCGCGAATCAAATCGTAATCGATTACCTGCTCGGTAATTGGGTGTTCTACTTGGATACGTGTGTTCATTTCCATAAAGTAGAAATTGCGGTGTTTATCGACTAGAAATTCTACTGTTCCGGCACCTTCGTACTTAATGTATTCAGCGGCTTTAACAGCGGCTAAGCCCATACGTTCGCGGAGATCGTCGGTCATAAATGGCGAAGGCGTTTCTTCAGTAAGTTTTTGGTGACGTCTTTGCACTGAGCAGTCGCGTTCTGAAAGGTGACAAGCTTTTCCGTAAGAGTCGCCTACTACTTGAATTTCGATATGACGCGGTTCTTCGATCAACTTTTCCATGTACATGCCGTCGTTTCCAAAGGCTGCACCGGCTTCCATTTTTGCACTTTCCCAAGCTTTCAAAAGGTCTTCTGCTTTACAAACGGCGCGCATTCCTTTTCCACCGCCGCCCGCTGTTGCTTTCAACATTACAGGATAGCCCATTTCTTCGGCTATTTTTGCGGCTTGTTCAAAGCTTTCCAAAATACCGTCGGACCCAGGAACGCAAGGTACGCCAGCAGCTTTCATGGTTGCTTTGGCCGTAGCCTTATCACCCATTTTTTCAATCATTTCTGGCGAAGCTCCGATAAACTTGATACCGTGTTCCGCGCAGATCTTCGAAAATTTAGCATTCTCCGACAGGAAACCGTAGCCAGGGTGAATAGCGTCTGCATTCGTTATTTCTGCGGCAGCGATAATATTCGACATCTTTAGATACGACAAGTTACTTGGAGGAGGTCCGATACAAACGGCTTCATCGGCAAATTTTACGTGTAAACTTTCCGCATCTGCTGTCGAGTACACAGCTACCGTTTTGATGCCCATCTCGCGGCAAGTGCGAATAACACGTAGTGCGATTTCGCCGCGATTGGCAATTAATATTTTTTTAAACATAATCGTGTAGTTTGAAGTTAATGTTAACGAGAACGGTTTTTCCGAACTAGAACGGTTATGAAGGATCAACTAAGAATAGCGGTTGGTCAAATTCAACAGGAGACGAATCGTCAACTAGAATTTTAACGATTTTTCCAGCAACTTCCGATTCGATTTCGTTGAACAATTTCATGGCTTCGATAACGCAAAGCACATCTCCTTTTGCAATTGTTGAACCTACTTCAACAAACATAGGCTTGTCTGGAGCTGGTTTGCGGTAGAAAGTTCCAATAATTGGCGATTTTACGGTAATGTATTTTGAAGTATCGTCGGCTGCGGGAGCTACTGGTGCAGCTGGCGTAGAGACTGGAATTTGGGCTGCGGGCTGTGGTAAAGCTGGAGCTACAGCGGGAGTTTGCACGTATGTAATTTCAGGAGTACTTCCTTCGACAGTGGTGCGGATTGTAATTTTTACATTATCCATTTCAAGTTTTACCTCGGCAACGCCTGAGTTGGATACAAATTTGATGAGGTTTTGAATTTCTTTTAAATCCATAATACTAAATGTTTAGTTTTCGTTGTTCGTTAATATGCCCATTTGAGGTAAATAGAACCCCATGTAAATCCGCCGCCGAAAGCAGCAAAAATTAGATTATCGCCTTTTTTGAATTTCGACTCAAAATCGCTTAGTAGCAAAGGTAGTGTTCCTGATGTTGTATTTCCGTATCGGTGAATGTTTACCAAAACTTTATCTTCTTCGATTCCCATTCGTGATGCAGTTGCATCGATGATTCGCTTATTGGCTTGATGTGCAACTAAAAACGCAACATCATCTTTGGTAAGATTGTTGCGTTCCATTATTTTTTCACTGACATCGGCCATTCCGGATACGGCGTATTTGTAAACGGTTTTACCGTCTTGAAATACAAAATGTTGTTTGTTCGCAACTGTTTCTGCGGAAGCGGGAAGAATCGAACCACCCGCATCGATTTTTAAGAATTCGCGGCCAACGCCATCGCTTCGTAAAAATTCGTCTTGGAAACCTAAGCCTTCGTGGTTAGGCTCGAAGAGTACGGCTCCAGCGCCATCGCCAAAGATGATACAGGTTGCGCGGTCGGTATAATCGATTATTGATGACATTTTATCTGCGCCGATAAGTAACACTTTTTTGTAACGGCCTGATTGTACGTAACAGGAAGCAGTTGACATTCCGTATAGAAATCCGGAGCAAGCTGCTTGAATATCATAAGCGAAAGCATTTACAGCACCAATTTGACTAGCCACGTAAACAGCGGTTGCAGCTACGGGCATATCAGGTGTGGTTGTTGCTACGAGAACACAGTCGATTTCTTGTGGATTGATACCCGATTTTTCAATTAGGTTTTCAGCGGCTTTGATAGCCATAAACGATGTTCCTAAACCTTCGCCTTTCAAGATGCGGCGTTCTTTGATTCCGGTTCGTGTGGTGATCCATTCGTCGTTGGTATCAACCATCGTTTCTAGCAATTGGTTGGTTAGGATAAAGTCTGGGACATATCCGCCAACTGCGGTAATTGCGGCAGTTATTGAGCTCATACGGTATTATCTTCTGATTTTGGAATCGTCTCAGAAAAGTGGTTGAAATTACAAAAAATTTTCAAGCGCATTTCGTTCGAGGCATTAGATGTGAATAAACAGCTATAAACAAAAAAAACCCTCACGTAATGGTGAGAGTTTAGTGGTATAATTTTACAGCTGCTTAAACAGTTGCAACAGATTTGTCGATTACTACTTGACCACGGTAGTACATTTTACCTTCGTGCCAGTATGCTCTGTGGTACAAGTGTGCTTCTCCAGTAACTGGACATGTTGCAATTTGCGCTGCTACAGCTTTGTAGTGCGTTCTTCTTTTATCTCTTCTTGTCTTACTGACTTTTCTCTTAGGATGTGCCATTACCTGATTTTATTTATCTTTTAATAGTTGTTTTAATTTGTCCCATCTAGGGTCTGTTTCCGTTTCATTTTTACCACTAGGTGGTTTTATTTCTTTTACTTTTAGTTCGTTGAGCTTATCAAGCGCTGCCGATTTTAAACTTCCGTCTTTGATTCCCGGATGTTCTTTTCGTGCAGGAACCGACAAAACAATCATTTCGTAAATGAATTGCGAAACGTCGAGCTGGTGTTCGCCGTGAGGCAAAATCAATAACTCTTCGTTATCGTCGTTGTAAACATCGCCAAATTGAACTACCATTTTCATTTTACCTTTTATTGGTAAATCGAAATATTCGGCAGTTAAATCACAGGGCACATTCACGGTTCCTTGATGTTTGAAACTCAATTCCAGAAAAGTACTCTTCTTTTCGAGGACTAATTTTACTAGAATCGAAGCCGATTCAAACTCATCAAAACTAAATGACTCAAAGAACGTATTGTCAATCTGAAACTCAAACGGATGCTTCCCCAGCTTTAATCCCGCAAAAGGAATTAAAAATTCGCTTAACTTTTTCATCTGAGTTGTAATTGATTGGCTTTAAATACAGTTACGAACGTAAAACCAAAACCAAAACCCGTGTCGGGAATTGGAGTGCAAAGATAGGTAAATTACTTTTGTGGCAAAAGGTTATAAACAAAAAATTGTTTACAACTGTTTTTCTTTTGTTTTTAAGGGATTAGCCGTCATTTCTTGGTAATGTTCGCGCGAATGAACAACGTCTATTGCCAAATAAACAGCTTCTTTAAACGACGTTTCATCAGCTTTGCCTTTTCCGGCGATGTCGTACGCCGTTCCGTGGTCGGGCGAGGTTCGTACCAGATTCAAGCCAGCAGTGAAATTCACTCCACCACCGAACGAAAGTGCTTTAAACGGCGCTAATCCCTGGTCGTGGTAGGTTGCTAAAACGGCATCGAATTGTTTGTACTGTCCGCTTCCAAAAAAACCATCCGCTGGATAAGGTCCAAAAACCAAGGTTCCGGCGTCAAAGAGTTTTTTAATGGCAGGAGCAATAATGTCTTTGTCTTCCACACCAATAACACCGCCATCTCCCGCATGCGGATTCAAACCAAGTATCGCAATTCTTGGGCGACGAATCGAAAAATCTTGAATAAGCGACTTTTGCAAGGTTTCGACTTTTTTGCGAATTAATCCTTCGTTGAGTTTGCTTGCTACTTCCGCCAACGGTACGTGATCGGTTAACAAGCCAACGCGTAATGTATCGGAAACCATTAACATCAATGCATTTCCTTCAAACTGCTCGTTTAAGTAATCGGTATGACCCGGAAATTTAAAATCTTCGTCTTGGATATTAATTTTATTGATCGGAGCGGTAACTAAAGCGTGAATTTTTCCCTCTTGCGCTGCTGCTACGGCTGCTTTGAACGACTTTATCGCATACTTGCCAACCGTTTCGTCTAGTTTGCCGGGCGTCAAATCAAATCCTTCGCGCCAAACGTTCAATACGTTTAGTTTACCTGGAACAAGCTGATCTAGGTTGTCGATCCCATGAATATTTACTGTACTTTCAAAGCTTTTGCGCAAGAAAGACAAGCTTTTAACATTGGCGAAAATCACCGGAGTGCACAATTCGAGCATGCGCGAATCTTCGAAAGTTTTAAGAACTACTTCCGGTCCGATGCCGTTTAAATCGCCAATGGAAATTCCTACAATAATATTTTCAGCACTTTTCATAGATCTCGGCGTTTATCGACTATTTTTGATTGCGCAAAGCTAAGACATTTCAACTATTTATGTTTACAGGTATCATTGAGACTCTCGGAGAAATTAAATCTATTGAACACACCGACGCCAACGTGCATCTTTGGGTCGAATCGGATTTTACCAATCAATTAAAAATCGACCAAAGTGTGGCTCATAACGGCGTTTGTTTGACGGTTGTTGCCATTGAAGATTCGTCATATAAAGTAACAGCCATTCATGAAACCGTTTTAAAAACAACTTTAGGTTCATGGAATCTAGGCGATCGCGTGAATTTAGAGCGCGGCATGCGTTTAGGCGATCGTTTAGATGGGCATATCGTTCAAGGACATGTAGATCAAACGGCGGTTTGCACTGCTGTAGAAAACGAAAACGGAAGCTGGAAATATCACTTTCAATACAATACGGATTTAGGAAACGTAACGATTCCGAAAGGTTCCATCACAGTGAATGGCGTAAGCTTAACGGTTGTCGATTCCACCTTGAGTGCCTTTTCCGTAGCGATTATTCCGTTTACATACGAGCATACTAATTTTCAGTATTTGAAAGTTGGCGATGCGGTGAATTTGGAGTTTGATGTGATTGGAAAATACGTTTCACGCTTATTTGAATTAAAACAATTGACATGAGAAAGCTCTTGATTTTGCTGTTATTTCCAATTATGGTATTTGCGCAACCTTCTTCGAGCAGTATTTTCGAAAGAAGGCATGAGTTTACATTTGGTGCTGTAAAGTTACTGGCTGGACCCATCGTAGAGCTTAACTACGAGCACATATTTCGGGAGGACTTTACCTTTGGAACTTCGGTTTTAGTGAACGGACGGAATGACAACGATTGGGAGGAAGATTTTTCGGTAACTCCTTTTGTGCGATTTTACTTTCAAGAGCGAAAAGAGTTTGCTGCCAAAGGGTTTTTTATAGAAGGTTTTGGAAAATACAGCAACGGCAGAAATAACGATTACGGTAACCAAAACAAACAGCGATACAATGCAGCTTCTTTAGGATTGGCCGGTGGTTTTAAGTGGATTAATCGAACAGGATTCGTATTAGAAATAGTGGCTGGAGGAGGCCGTACGTTGGGAGAACCTCAAAACGCACCTGATTTTATTTTTAGAGGCGATATAAATTTAGGGTATCGATTTTAATTTGAAAGTACATCTAATAAAAAACCCCGGATTTCCGGGGTTTTTTTATTCACAAGTCAAATGCTCTTATTTAATTTTAGCTTTCTCTAAAGCTTCGTTGTAGCCTTCCGTTGCTTTTGCTTTTGCTTCGTCTACAGCAGCATTTACTTTCTCGGCACCTTCGGCAGCACCTTCCTTAAGTTTTGCCCATGCTTGTTCTGCTTCAACTAAAGCTTCTTTAGCTGCGGTTATCGCTTTAACATCGCCCTTAGCGATGGCAGCTTCGAGTTCGGCTTTTGCTTTAGCTACGGCATCTTCAGCCGCTTTGGTGTCGACCGCTGGTGTTTCTATAACCGTCGTTTTTGTCACCGCTGTGGTGTCGGCTCCGTCGGAGGTTACAGTAGTTTCAGTAGTAACTTCTTTCTTACAGGCCGTAAAGCTCAATCCCAGAGCCAAAACGGCAATCATTAATTTGTTTTTCATGATGTTGTTGATATATTTTCTCTAAAGTAAACAAATATGATGCCGAAGACTTATACACGGCAATAACAAAATTTCGCATTTTTAGGAATTAAATTCCCGTTCCCGAAAAAAAGGCAATAGCGAAACCTGAAACAGATCAAAAATTATAATGTCTAATGTTAAAGACGTAGTTTTATTATTTGTATTTTTAGAAGTCTGAAAATAGATTGGTATTAAACGACTTTGTCTGAATTCATTTTCGATACATTTTTTATGAGTAGATTTTCTTTTCTTTTAACTTTTGTCCTAACATCTGTAATCTGTTCAGCACAAACCAGATACTATAATCTAGGCGATTCCCACCTGCTCAACGAAGCCGATTACACGGCTTATCTCGATTCATTTTACAAATCTGTTGCAGGCATTGACATTACAAACTTAAAAATCGAATTTAAGGGCGACTCTATTATTTATCACAATCGATTAATAGGCTTGCCCGCTTGGAAAGACGGAAAACCGTTTAATCCGTTCGCTCAGATTAAAAAATTGATATCGAAACCTTTTCCACTTTCGAATTTTAAAGGCCCAAATCGCATCTTTTTAGATAACAGCGTGATACTTGGCAAGCCAACTTTAATACATTTTTGGTTTACGCGCTGCCCGCCGTGTATTAAAGAAATTCCAACTTTAAATCTTCTGAAAACCAAATATTTGGGTCGTGTAAATTTTTTAGCAATAACTTTTGAATCACGAGAAAGCGTTGATTCATTTCAAAGAAAACATCCTCTACAGTTTTGGCATATCACCGACTCATCTAATCCAATCGATGAATTAGGTGTTTCGGGTTATCCTGCAAATGTAATTGTTGACAAAAATGGTATTGTAAAGTTTGCTTTTGGAGCAATTTATTCGCAAGAAGATATGGAGCTTGTATTAGATGATTTACTTCAAAATCCGTAACAACTTTTGAAGTGTTTGATTTGTTTAACACTTAACATGTTTTTTTAGAAGCTAGTTCCGATAGCTATCGGAATAGACACGATGGCTATCGGGAGAGAAGCTAGTCCCGATAGCTATCGGGATCGATGAATTCACCACTTCACGTATCATTTTCCCACCCGAACCCGCGTATCGTCGGTGCCAGAGCGAGTCGAAGGCTTTTTTAGAAGCTAGAAGCTAGACACGAGAAGCTAGACCCGATAGCTATCGGGATCGATGAATTCACCACTTCACGTGACGTTTTGCCCTCTCTAACCCACAATTCGTCGGAGCCTGAGCCTGTCGAAGGCGGAAGTTTGATGAGTTCACCACTTTACGTATCATTTCGGGGAAGATAGAAGTTAGAAGCTAGAAGTTAGACTTCGCGACGTTCACCACTTAACGTATCATTTTCCCACCCGAACCCGCGTATCGTTGGTGCCTGAGCGGGTCAAAGGTGGCGAGTCGAAGGCTAATACATTTTTTTGTTGGCTTGACACGTTCTGTGTTTTCCTCAACGGTACTGCATTCGGAAATAATCTGTGAGCTTCGGTGTTTTCTGTGCGCTTAAAATGCTGGTACATGAGTGTGTTCAATGCAAACATGGTGTACATCGTGAAAACTTGAAGAAACTTTGCACACCCTAAATCCTTTCATTTCGAAACCTTGAAATTTTTTAAAATGTGCGGTTTTTCCGTAAAATTTATTTCCGGGAAAATCGTATGGGGAATGTCCCTACGTATCCCTCCCGCCCTACGTGACGAAGTTTTGAAAAAAAATCGACATACGATTACGGGTTTTCCGCATATTTTAGAAAAGGTATTAAGATTGGAGTATTAAGTATTAAGACTTCGGGACGTTCACCACTTCACGTATCATTTTCCTGCCTGAACCCACGTATCGTCGGTGCCTGAGCGGGTCAAAGGTGGCGAGTCGAAGGCTAATGCGTTTTTGTGTTGGCTTGACACGTTCTGTGTTTTCCTCAACAGTTCTGCATTCGGAGATAATCTGTGAGCTTCGGTGTTTTCTGTGCGTTATAAAAGCTGGTGCGTGAGCGGGTCGAAGGCGGCCTTGTGTACATTGTGAAAAACTTCGTGGAACATTGTGCTCCCTCGGCGCCTGAGCCTGTCGAAGGCAACCGCAAAGGCCGCAAAGATCTACGCAAAGTGCGCAAAGACGTTTTTTACCTTTTTCCTTTCCTATATCTATTGGAATTTACTTTTTTCTATAATGGAACTTTCCCGCGCGAACGGGTGAAGCGGCATCCTTTTGGGCGCTACGGTGTTTCCACTACACTTTTGCCCAAAAGATATAGCGGAACACGTGACGGCTGCACAATTTTTGCGAAGCGACGACTCGTTTGCCGGCGCGCCCAAACACTT
Source organism: Pseudanabaena sp. UWO311 (assembly GCA_943371725.1). Lineage (GTDB taxonomy): Bacteria > Bacteroidota > Bacteroidia > Flavobacteriales > Flavobacteriaceae > Flavobacterium. The sequence goes on from CALRVY020000047.1 coordinate 10,755, forward strand.
GAAATCATTTAAATAAAAAAAGCCGCTTCAATTTCTGAAACGGCTTTATAAATGCGGTTAACTAGTGAACTAGTAACGGTAGTATTCTGGTTTAAACGGTCCTTGAGGTGTAACACCAATGTAAGCCGCTTGCTCGTTGTTTAACGTTTCTAACTCAACTCCCAACTTCTCTAAGTGCAAAGCTGCTACTTTTTCGTCGAGGTGCTTTGGAAGCATGTACACGTTGTTTTCGTAACGATCGGCGTGGTTCCACAACTCGATTTGTGCCAAAGTTTGGTTGGTAAACGAGTTACTCATTACAAAACTTGGGTGACCCGTAGCGCAACCTAAATTAACCAAACGTCCTTCAGCCAAGATGATAATGTCGTTTCCGTTGATGTTATAACGATCAACCTGAGGCTTGATTTCGTCTTTCGTATGACCGTAATTTTCGTTCAACCAAGCCATGTCGATTTCGTTGTCGAAGTGACCGATGTTACAAACGATGGTTTTATCTTTCATGGCTTCGAAGTGGCGCGCCACAACGATGTCTTTGTTTCCGGTACTTGTAATTACGATATCGGCAGTTTTAATTACGGTATCTAGTTTCTTTACTTCGAAACCGTCCATTGCTGCTTGAAGCGCACAAATTGGGTCGATTTCGGTAACCGTAACGATAGAACCAGCGCCACGGAATGAAGCTGCAGTACCTTTTCCAACGTCGCCGTAACCACAAACAATTACGCGTTTTCCAGCCAACATGATGTCGGTTGCACGACGAACCGCATCTACAGCCGATTCTTTACAACCGTATTTGTTATCGAATTTCGATTTTGTAACCGAGTCGTTCACGTTGATTGCTGGCATTGGTAACGTACCATTTTTCACGCGCTCGTACAAACGGTGAACACCCGTTGTAGTTTCTTCGCTCAAACCGCGGATTCCTGCGATAAGTTCTGGGTAACGATCGAATACCATGTTGGTTAAATCGCCACCATCGTCGAGAATCATGTTAAGTGGTTTGCGATCTTCACCAAAGAAAAGCGTTTGCTCGATACACCAATCGAACGACTCCTCATCCATTCCTTTCCAAGCATACACTTGAATTCCGGCAGCAGCAATAGCCGCAGCAGCCTGATCTTGTGTTGAGAAAATGTTACAGCTCGACCAAGTAACCTCGGCGCCAAGTGCAATCAGGGTTTCGATTAATACAGCAGTTTGAATAGTCATGTGCAAGCATCCTGCGATACGTGCGCCTTTTAACGGCTGTGAATCTTTATATTCTTCGCGAAGTGCCATTAAACCAGGCATTTCAGCTTCCGCCAACTCGATTTCCTTTCGGCCCCAGGCAGCAAGCGAAATATCCTTTACTTTGTAGGCAACATACGGCATAGTGGTAGTACTCATTTTTTATCTTTGTCTATAATTTTCGGCGCAAAAGTACGATAATCCTTTGGAAATTGTCGAATTTGGTGAAAATTTAAGACTTGTTTACTACGGTAAGCAATTGATAAATAACGAATTGATTTCAAATGCCACTATACAGTACGTTTAATTATAAGTCGAACATTCGCGTTTCGGTTTGGGACATTACCGAGTCGGTATGCGATTTGGCGGTGCACGCGCTTACGCAGAAGAGCCACCAACGGCTTGAAGGCATGAAATCGATGGTGCACCAAAAAGGGTTCTTGTCGATTCGTAAGTTATTGGAAGCAAGCGGCTATACTGATTCCGATTTGTATTACCACGAAACGGGAAAACCGCTGTTAACCGATGGTGTGCAGGTGTCGATTACGCATTCGGCACAATATTCGGCGCTTGCTTTGGCAGAGGTTCCGGTGGGCATCGATATCGAACACGTTAAACCTGTGGTTGGACGCATAGCGCACAAGTTCACCAAAAACGAAGCCTGGTTTTTAGACGCTACGGCCTCCGATTACTTAGACAAACTCACGGTAATTTGGGGCGTTAAAGAAGCGATTTTCAAGATTGTGAACGAGCCGGGAATTAGCTTTAATCATCATATTGCCGTTTCGGAATTTTCGTTAGACGATCAGGAAACCACGGCTATGCTCGATTTTAACGGACAACAAACCGGCTTTACGATTTATTTTGAATCGATTGCCGATTACAAACTGGTAGTTGCTACCTACATTTCATGAGTATTTTAGAACAATTGCTTGCCGCTAGGCAGTCGGGCGCCCAATTACTTGCCGTTTTATTAGATCCGGAGAAGCAAGACGCGGCCGAATTAGCTGATTTTTTTCGGCGCATCGAGTCGCTGCCTGTGACACACTTTTTAGTGGGTGGCAGCACCGGCAGCGGTCCAGCCACCGATACGCTTGTTCGTGCCTTGAAAGCACGTACTCATTTACCTGTGATTTTATTTCCCGGCAACAGCGATCAGTTATCGAATGCCGCCGACGGATTATTGTTTTTGAGTCTGCTTTCGGGTCGCAATCCGGAGTATTTAATCGGGCAGCAAGTTCGAGCGGCCGCCGTTTTGCGACAGGCGCCGTACGAGGTATTGGCAACGGCTTATTTATTGCTCGACGGTGGAAACGAGAGTGCGGTGCAGCGGGTTTCGGAAACGTTGCCGTTATCGCAAGAAAATTCCGAGTTAATTGTCGATACGGCTTTTGCGGCGCAGCTTTTGGGCTTTAAGTTGCTGTATTTAGAAGCGGGTAGTGGAGCTGCGGTTCCCGTCCGAGAGTCGGTTATCGAGCAGGTTTTCAACACGGTCGATTTACCCTTAGTGGTTGGTGGCGGTATTCGCAGTAAATCGGCGCTTGAAGCAGCGTATCGTGCGGGTGCTACTATGGTGGTTGTGGGAACAGCCTTTGAAAAGGGATTGTCGGGGTTTTAAAATCGAGAAACGTTCTTGAAATAGGTTTTCTGGGTTTGCCTTGTCGTTTGCAAATAAGTTTTGGTTTGATTTGGGCAGCATTTCCGGCTATTCGCTGCAAATCCGCAGCCTCAGGCGCATTGGGCAGTGCTTTTACTTGGGCTTCTTTGGTCGCCAGTAAAAGCACGCCAAATTTGCACCTGCCGCTTTGCGGGTTTTTCGCTGCTATCCGGGCTGCGGGGAGACGTTGCCAAACATGAGTGAAGACAATGCTTGCAAACTAAAAAGGCGATCACTTGCATGTGTAGGTAAGTTTCGTTTTCTAGCGCAAAGTCGGGAGACCTTTGCACAGCGAGGCAGACTATGCGTAGCGGGGAGGCCTTCCTAAGAGTAATAAAACAAATCTTTAAAAGTTTTATATTTGTATAGGCTACATTTTGACACTACCTCGGACAAAGAAAAAAATTTATTGGCGTATGAAAACACAGATAATAAATGACGTTAACGGATTGCCGACGGGGGTTTTCATTCCGATTGAAGATTGGGAACTAATTAAAAAGTATTATCCAAACATTGAAAAAGTTGACCAACAGCTACCACAATGGCAAAAAGACATTTTAGACAGCCGTTTGGCTGATTTAGATAACCCAGCCAATTTAGAACCTATCGATGAACTTTTTAGAGTTTTAGACTCAGAATGAGCTATAATGTCGTTTATCATACACAGGTTAAAAACGACGTGCTAGAAGCTAAGGAATGGTATAAGACAAAACAAACCGGCTTAGAGAAACGTTTTTCGGCCGCTGTTACAGACACAATTAAAGCTCTTATCAGCAACCCATTCCCCACGCTCTCCGAAGTCTCCCGACTTCGGAATAATTATTTGAACCTTGAAAAGCACGATACGTACGCTATCTGTATTTGTACTATCTTATCAATGCATAAATAAAGATGAATTTTAGTGTGTTTTTTAGTGATACCTCAAATTCGATAGGCTTTGCGTAGCGGCGTTATTTGATCCTTCGCGCCGGCACGTATTGCCCCATGCTACGTTTCTTTATTTACGGGAAATCGAAAGATATTTGTGAACGGGTTGTATTTATCTAGTTACTTGCCATAATCGCAGACAATTATAATTTGATTCTTGTTTCTTATTACCAAAAAACTATCTTGCGCAGAATACGAAATATCCTGACTTAAAGTTTCACTTTCAACGATTTCGCACTTATCGTCTATTAATTGCAACAGAACTTCTTTCTTACGCAAACTTTTAGAAATAAGAGTGTTAGTTGAAAAGAATACTTTGTTTACTAGTACATTATCATAGATCTTATCAAAACACTCGAAAACCGTAGATTTTTCAGGTAGTTTTTTAAATTTTAGCTTTTCTAATTCAACGTTTGCAATAGAATTTTCCAAATCCACCCGCTTAAGCACGTAATTCTTGCCAACACGATCTCGCTCATAAGTCGACATTAAGTAGTACCGATACTTATTAACTTCGAGGGTGATTTTGTCAGAATCTGAAAATGTTTTTAAGTCCTTTTCTCCGAGTTTTAGCTTTTCTTTAGAGTAAACAATCGAAACGAGAATTAATCCATCCTCATCAACCTTAAAACATTCGCTGTTGATATTTTCAAATTTGTGAATCAAAAAACCATGCTCAATCCTACTCTGTGCGTGGCTAGAGATTTGAAAAGCAGCCATTAGAAAGCCAATCATTACGTATCTCATATTTTAATTAAATTTCAAATTAACAAAAACACCATTTTTGGACTCTGACTCTTGTGCCTTGGTTGCTTAATAATCAACATTTATTTGAGCTCCTTTACTTAAACCAAGCGCTATAAAATTTGCGGAAGTTTCATCAATCCATTATAAAAAGCACTTTTAGTTTTAGATGATGTTATAACTGATTCCTGAAAAACAGACCCTGAAATTGTGATTGACATTACTCCGTGGCTATTATTTACTTTGTTAACACTTTTTTTAATTGATCGCGACCTGGAAAGTAACCACTGTTGCTGTCTTTAAATTCGAATCTTTGATTGTCTGCGTAAAGCATCACTAAGCCCGTGAAACCGCGCTCTCCGCAGTCTCCCAACTTCGGAATAATCATTTGAAACTTGAAAAACGCAATAAGTACGCTATTTGTATTTGTACTATCGTGTACGTGCATAAATAAAGATGAATTTAGTGCGTTTTTTAGTCACACCTCAAAGTCGGTAGGCTTTGCGAAGTGGCGAATGCAACTCGCCCGCGCCGGCACGCATCGCCCCATTTTACAAAATTACCAAATACCAAACAAGTAACCCAACAAACCTTGCTACAAATCTTCTCAAAATGAGGGCGTTGTAAGGCGGTTTTCTTTTTTTTCGGAAATTAGTACAAACCGGAGTAAGGCCCGGAGGGAACGGTTAGGCATTCTAAAAGATACCGTCGGGCGGCTCATCTTTAGTCTATTCTTTTGCTAAAAATAGAGGTGTTTGCTCCCCCGCGCCGGCACGTACTGCCCAATGCTACAATCCTCCTAGGCGGACAGGAATTACCAAATACCAAACAAGCAACCCAACAAACCTTGCTATAAATCTTCTCAAAATGAGTATGTTGTAAGGCGGTTTGCTTTTTATTTCGGAAATTAGTACAATCCTAAGTGCGGCCTGCACGGAGCGAGCCTTGAATATTTAGTTTCAATACGGCTTGCTTCAAACTTTAAACCTATTCTAAACAATAAAAACAGCAATTATAAAGTTGTGAACTTGGCGTTTTGAAAATAGTTCTATTTTTGTGTTGAGTAGGCTTTTTTCACACAAGTATTTTTTTAACTCTGGGTAATATGGAAGCAATCAGACAATATATCGATGTTAAAGACAATTCGTTTCAGGTCACTTTGCCAGAGGGTTTCACAGCTAGCCGAGTTGAAGTGATCATTTTACCATTTATGGAAAATACGCCTGAACTTTCGGATCAGACAAAGAACATGTTAGACGAGCGGTTAGCCTCGTACAGCAAGAACCCAACTGCTGTTTTTGACCTCGACCAAATAGTTGCAGAGTTGAACGATGAAGCATAAGGTTGTTTATATTGCTCTCGCCAAAGAAGATTTTAAAAAAGCCGTTTCGTACTACAGGAATATTTCACACAAACTTGCGAAAGATCTTATAGCTCGTATCATCGAAGCTGAAAAATACATAGCGCTAAATCCATATGCCGACGATGTAATGTATAAGGCGATTAGGATGCACAACATACATCAATTTCCCTACCATATTCATTATCAGGTTTTAGAAGATCAAAAGCAAATTGTAGTTCTAGCCATTCAGTTTTCAAAACGCGGTGATTTAGACTTTTCAGGTAGATAAGCCGCTTTTCAGATTTACTACGTTACCGAATAATAACTGCGCTATGAGAATACCAAAGGATTCCTAATCGTAAAAGGAAATAAGGGTAGGGTAGTGCTAAGGTATTATTGTCTACGTTGTTCCGCTGCGAAACCTTACGAAATAGTGAATGTAACTCCCCCGCGTCGGCACGTATTGCCCCATCCTACAAATTTACCAAATACCAAACAAGTAAGCCAACAAACCTTGCTACAAATCTTCTCAAAATGAGTATGTTGTAGGGCGGTTTGCTTTTTATTTCGGAAATTAGTAGTATCCTAAGTGCGGGCTGGCGGGAACTGAGAAATTTTTGTGTAAGGAGACTAAAAAGCAGCTTTTTATAACTTAAAGTGACGATGCTTTGCGGGGCGGGACTGGCGTGAATTGTAATAAAAAACTTCAAGTATAGCAAATCTGCTTATCTAAAAATTTGGCAATTTCACACGCGATGTAGTCTGCTTCATTTTTGTTTAATCGCTTTTTAATAACGAGGTCAGCTGGTTTCAAAAAAAAATTCAAATAAACTGTGTATCCACTTGCAAATTGGTCTGTATTGTAACTAATATTAATCGATTTTACAGCATAAACAGGTGCAATTTGCTTTCCATTAATTAGCAGATTATTTTCTAAAATAACGATCTTTTTATAGCTATTTTTTTCCATTCCAACCAGTCGCTGAGCGATATATTTCCTAAAATTATTGTAAGTGAAATAACTGCAAAAAACTCAGCAGTAGTATCTAAATTAATGAAAAACATTACGCTTAATAAAAGAATCGCAGAAAAGATGGAACTCGCATAAGTGAATGTTTTATCAAAATTAAATGAAACCTCAAGCTCTTTTTTTTCGGGATTTATCTTTAGTTTATAAGCCATTAGAATTCGGTATTGATTAATCTTATTGCCTTTGAAGCAGCTTGTTTAAAATCGACGGGGGCTGTTAGATTTATTGTTGTTTCCTTTTGGAATTGTTCCAGCAACTCTTGTCCTTTTAGCCCTTTAGAATAAAGGGCATTTAGTGTTTCGAACATTTTCTTCTTGTCAACATCCTTGAGCTTAGTTGTCTGGTAGGCAAACATAGCAACCTTATTCAAAAGCTCTCCTTTTGGAAAATTCTCTTCTTTAAAAAGGATCTCGATTGATTCTTCAAATAAAAACTCTCTTCCCCGTCCTTTAATTAATTCTGCGCTACCGCTAGCTCTTCCCATAGTTATAAGATTTATAAGTCCTTCTGCAAGTTTTTTACTCTTACCAGCACCGTCTAAATTCTCACCCGTGAGAACATCTTTACCACTTATTACTTCTATGAAAAACCCAGTTCCCAAAGGGTTTTTCTGCATAAATTTCGAAAGAAGGTAGACCCCATAATTATCTTGTTGTAGTTGTTCTTCGTTATTTAACCCTGTTCCTTTACGGATTGCATATCTGGTGATTCCCCTAAATGTTGTTTTGTTTTCTGAGGGTTCTAGTCCTTGATCATAGCTTGTATATGCATTTATGTGCATAACATCTCTAGTAATACCTTTAATATCTTCATCTGTTTTTATATACATTCTGTATGTGCCTGCTTCGTAGTATTTACCTTTATATTTTTTATAAAGATGAACCACTATTTCGATATCACCATTACTATCAACTTTGAATATTGGAG
>CALRVY020000048.1:0-18410 GCA_943371725.1 Pseudanabaena sp. UWO311
ATAGAGTTGCGTAGGAAGTTGATGAGTAAATCAAATTGGGAGTATGAAGACGTGATTTTTGGTGAGTACCAATATAAAGTTGGAAGCGTAGAATTATATAACTCGCTTCCAAACATTGATACAGCAGCTGCCGCAGACTATCCTTGGGAATTCTCCAGTATTAGAATAGGCTGGCTCTCAAATTATCCAGAAGACCGAATGTGCCCTATTTGCACAACTGATGGAGAGAAGTTTATTACAATTTAAATGCGAGATCGAAATACTAAGCGCGTCTGTAAGCTTTTTATGCGGTTAATTAGTGTGAACGGTCAAGCTGCGTTGGAGATAGATGTATATTACGAAAATGTAATTTACCGCGGTCCCAATGTGACACCCGCTTTGCCTGCTTCAGGGGTATACACCTTATTAAAACAATAAACTTTCCATCTGAACTAATTCGAGTAAATTCTCCCAAACCGCACATCATCGTGCGGTTTTTGCTTTTGCACGCACTGGGTGTGGAAAGGCTTTCCGCTGCCATCCGGGCCGCAAAATCGTTACTGAAAAATACGTCTGATTTCATACGGTTTTTTAACATACGTAATATTGCAATAGTACCTCGTATAAAAACTTGAAATTCAGTTTTGTAATTTCTTTGTAAAACCGTCACTGTAAATAACGTTTCAAAAATTTATGATTTTTGGTAACGTATCGTTGCGGCCGCGATAGCAGTGGAAATGAAACCGCTTGCGCAACGTGTGAAGGCGTTTTGAGCCCAGCGACCAACGGAAGCTGCGCGAAAAGCTGCCTGAACCGATGCGCTGCGGTTTTATTGCAACGAATAGCGCGAAATGCCGCCCTAAAAAGCATAATGAATTTACTTGGTGTAGATCACGCAAAATGGATCGTACGGTAATTCCGGAGCGATTTTTTAAAGCTCGAATAAATCATCAAAAGTTAAGCAAGTACAAAAGCCTTTTTCTGCAAAATAGCTTTGTGGTGGCGTTTCCGAAAGAGCCAGAACAAAGTCGCCCCCCCAAGCGCCCAAACTCTTTATCACTCCCGGATAATCGGCAAATAACTGTTGCTTTAGCGTCGGAATTTGTAAATGTTTCGACAGCAATTCTTCGTGTTCTTGCAGTAAATCGGCGAAATCGGTATACTCTTTAACAAGGGCAACCAAATTCGAAATTCGCGAAACCGACGCTATAAATGCCTCATTTTTTGGTAATTGCTTGTATTGCGCAATAGCCGAACGACTGTTTTGTTTCTTGTTTAAATGCACAAAGAACAAATTATTTCTCAATTCCGTCGGAAAACCAGCTGGTTGAATTTCGCGACCGTTTGGCGTTTTCCGGTAAAAGATTGGTCCGTTTGCCGTTGCACAAGCCACATCGTAACCGCTACCGCCAAAAGTGGCATCGGATAGTTCAAACGCATCTACATCAAAATACTGCGCAACCAAACTAATTAGCGTCGAGCTGCTGCCCAATCCCCACAGGTTTGGAAACGCTAAATGAGCCGTAAATTTTTTACCAAAAAGCGGAACATCCACACTTTTAGAATCGGCGTAATGCAATACTCTGGCCAGTGCTTGGCGAACAGGATCGGCAATCTGTTCAAAATGTTTTATTTCTAAGCGTGTAAAAGTGGTATCGAGCCATTTTTCGCCTGTGGCATTGTAGCTTTCCCAGGCTATTTTTTCGGATTCTATATAATCGGTAACCGTTAACCGCTGTCCTAATTTTGTAGGAATTGCGAGCGCAAGTGCACCATCTAACACAGCGTATTCGCCTGTAATCAGTAATTTGCCGTTTGCGCGAAACGTGAGTTCGTTCATGATTGGCGCAGCTTTTCAAAAAATTCATGCACCGCAGCATGCGAAACCGCTTTGCCATCGAATTCTACCTGAACCGCTTTTCGTTCCGCAGCAGTTGCTTCAAGCTGATTTAAAATGTTGTTGAGGTGCATTTTCATGTGTCCGGCTTGAATTCCAGTAGTAGTTAGCGAGCGCAAGGCGGCAAAATTCTGTGCCAAACCAGTAGCTGCAACTATTTCCATAAGTTGCGCGGCGCTCGGATTTTTCAACAACTCCAAACTAAACTTCACCAAGGGATGTAACGACGTTAAACCTCCAACCGTTCCGAGAGCCAGCGGAATTTGTAAACCAAAGGTAAACTGCGTGTCGGTAAGTTCGCAAAACGATAACGAGCGGTACTGCCCATCGCGAGCTGCGTAGGCATGTGCCGCGGCTTCGATGGCGCGAAAATCGTTTCCTGTAGCCAAAACCACAGCATCGATACCATTCATGATTCCTTTGTTGTGTGTAACGGCGCGGTAGGGTTCGACTCGTGCAATGTCGACCGCCATTTTGAATCGCTTGGCAAATAGTTGCGGATCGTCGATTCCTTTGTCTTTTAATTCTGAAATCGTGCACGAAACTTTGGCTTCGACCACGCAATTGGTTACGTAATTCGAGAGAATACTCATAATTACGTCGAGTTGTCCGCTTAGTTTTTCGGCTTCGCGACGCATCACAGCCGCAAATTGTTCCAAGCAACTGTTTATGAAGTTCGCGCCCATCGAGTCTTTGGTGTCGAAAGTGGCGTGGAGTTGATAATAGTTAGGCAGTTTGTCTGTAGCGTTTCGCAGTTCGATTGCGCGAATTCCGCCGCCGCGTTTTTCCATGTTTTTGGTAATGAAAGCGGTTTCTTCACGAAAAAGCGGCTGGCAATTTGCGAACCAGTTTTCGAGTTCGTTTTGACTTCCGGTGTATGTAAAATGTACTTGTCCGATTTTTTCTTGTCCGATGATTCTAGTGGAGAATCCGCCGCGTGCTTTCCAGAATTTGGCTGCTTTTGCTGCTGCCGCAACTACCGAACTTTCTTCAATCACCATCGGGACAAAATAGTCGTTTCCGTTTATATTGAAATGCGGTGCAACACCAAGCGGTAAGTAAAAGTTGCTGATGGTATTTTCGATAAAATCGTCATGGAGCTGCTGTAACTTCGCGTCGGAGTTCCAATAATTTTGAAGAACGTTTTTTGCGAGTTTTGGTTCTTTAAAAAAGGAGGTAGCAATAAAATCTACTTTTTCCAACTTGCTTAACTTCGAGAAGCCTGCAGTAGAATCTTTCATTTTCGATCAATTTTGGCGCAAAGATACAAGTTATCGCAGTTTTTAACAGTTTTATTCTGATGTCTAAACGCTTATTTTATGCCTAATTCTAGCTTTTGCACCGTATTTTTCACTAAAATTGACCCATTAATTTCTTTCTATGCGCAAGAGCTATTTTTTACTTCTTTTTTTAGTGCTAAACACAATCGTTTACGCACAAAAGCAAATTACTATTGAGCAAATTTATCGCGGTTTTTTTAGAGCCGAGAATTTAGAAGAACTGCAAGTACTTCACAAATCGAATACGTATGCCGTTTTAGAAGAGGAGGGAAGTGGTTTTTCGATTAATGTGTACGATTTCGCGACGCGTAAAAAAATCGAAACGATCTTTCAAACGCTAAATTTTTCTGAAACAAAATCGGGAATCGATGGTTTTCAATTCAGTGCCGACGATAAATACATTTTGATAACGGCAGAATCGACGCCTATTTTCCGACGTTCGTTTTTGGCACGTTATTTTTTGTATGACACGGTTTCCAAACAGCTGATTTCGATAACCGACAAGCCAATTCAGGAACCGCAATTGAGTCCGGATGGTACGAAGATTTGCTTTGCTCGCGACAATAATTTGTTCTTATTCGATGTAAAAAGCAAAGCCGTTTCAGCCATAACAACTGATGGTGTAAAGAATAAAATCATTAATGGTATTACCGATTGGGTTTATGAAGAAGAGTTTGCTTTTGTAAAAGCGTACGAATGGAGTACAGATAGTAAAACGATTGGTTTTATTCGTTTTGATGAGACTGAGGTTCCCGAATTTACAATGAACGTGTACGGACAAGATTTGTATCCAGGCAATGAAACATTTAAATATCCGAAAGCAGGCGAAGCCAATGCCAAGGTAAGTTTGCATTTGTTTGATATCGAGAAAAAGGAAACCAAGAAGGTTGATTTAACTTCGTATAACGATTTTTACATTCCGAGAATAAAATGGAGCGCTGATGCTCGTTATTTGAGTGCACAAATTGTAAACAGACACCAGAACAAACTCGATTTTTATTTTGTCGATGCTCAAACAGCTGAGAAAAAACTCCTTTTTACGGAAACGGATAAAGCGTATATCGATATTACCGATAACTTGACATTTCTTCCAAAAAACCGATTTATTTGGAGTAGCGAGAAAGACGGTTTTAATCATTTGTATTTGTACGGAAGCGATGGAAAACTCATCAACCAGATAACCAAAGGAAACTGGGAAATAACGGCATATTATGGTTTTGACGAAAAAACGAAGCGTGTTTTTTACCAATCGACCGAGGAAGGCAGTACCAATAGAACAATCAGCAGTATTGGAATTGACGGCAAGAATCGAAAAAAGTTGTCGCAACAACTCGGGACAAACACAGCGACGTTTAGTCCGATTTTCACACATTTTATAAATAAGTTTCACGACAGCGCAACACCTCCGCAAGTTTCGTTACACGATGCGGTGACTGGAACATCGATTCAGGTTTTGTTGCGAAACGAGTCTTTGCGTTCGCGCGTGGCCGAATTTAAAATGCCTGAAAAGGTATTTATGACCGTGAAGTCGGCAGACGGACAAGATTTAAATGCGTGGATGGTAAAGCCAACCGATTTTGATGCGAAGAAGAAGTACCCGCTTTTTATGTATCAGTATTCGGGTCCGGGTTCGCAACAAGTGAGCAACAGTTGGAACGATTACGACGATTATTGGTTCAAAATGTTGGCACAGCAAGGCTATATTGTAGTTTGCGTTGACGGTCGTGGAACGGGCTTTAAAGGAGCTGCATTCAAAAAATGTACGCAAGGCGATCTCGGAAATTTGGAAGTTCAAGATCAGATTTTTGTAGCAAAAGCGATGGCGAAATACGAGTACATAGACTCAAGTCGTATTGGGATTTTTGGTTGGAGTTACGGCGGATTTATGTCGGCTAACTGTTTGCTTAAAGGTTCCGACACCTTCAAAATGGCTATTGCTGTAGCGCCGGTAACCAATTGGCGTTTTTACGATTCGATTTACACAGAACGTTATCTGACCACGCCGCAGGAAAATGCGAAAGGTTACGATGATAATTCGCCGATTAATTTTGTGAAGCAACTGAAAGGAAAGTTTTTATTGGTTCACGGAACGGCAGATGACAACGTGCATGTACAAAACTCCATGCGCATGATCGAAGCTTTGGTGCAAGCCAACAAGCAATTCGATTGGGCGATTTATCCCGATAAAAATCACGGTATATACGGAGGCATGACCCGTATACAGCTTTACAATAAAATGACAGACTTTATTAAGAATAATCTTTAACCAACCAAAACTCTTTACATGGAGCAAACTCAAATTAAAACCGGACACCCAAAAGGACTTTATTTCTTGTTTTTCACAGAAATGTGGGAACGATTTAGTTACTACGGCATGCGTGCCATTTTCATTCTGTTTATGACCAAAATACTGCTTATTTCTGACGCTGATGCATCGGAGATTTATGGCAGTTACACCGGACTGGTTTATCTAACACCACTTCTAGGCGGGTATTTATGTGATCGCTTTTTAGGGAACCGACGAAGTATTGTTATTGGCGGTTTGTTAATGGCAATAGGTCAGTTTTTGATGTTTTTAAGTGCATCTGCTGGTGCCGATGGCGGTGTGGCTTTAATGTGGGCCGGATTAACGGCAATCATTATTGGTAACGGATTTTTCAAACCAAATATCTCTACGATGGTAGGGCAACTATACCCAGCGAACGACCGTAGAATTGATAGTGCTTTCACCATTTTTTACATGGGAATAAACCTAGGAGCATTTTTCTCGCCCTTAGTTTGCGGTTCTATGGATTTCAAATGGGGGTTTTTAGCCGCCTGTATCGGAATGCTTCTTGGTCTAGGTGCTTTTATTATCGGCCAAAAGAAGTACTTAATCTCTGAGGAAGGAAAAGAAATTGGCTTGCCAGTGAAGAAGTTAGATGTTCCTAATATTTTAGCAATCATTGGCTCCATTGGTATCATTTATTTCATGCTAAATTTTAAGACGCTGTTTCAAACGGATGTTGATATTATCAGCTATTTTATCTACGGTGCAATGATTTTGATGCCGATCATCATTCTAACGGATAAGTCGCTTACCAGTGTAGAAATGCAACGAATCATCGTGATTTTGATTTTGGCTTTCTTCGTTATTTTCTTTTGGGGAGCGTTTGAACAGGCGGGTGCTTCACTGACTTTATTTGCAGATAGACAAACCGATCGTGACTTCTTTGGGTTTGAAGTCCCTGCGAGCTGGTTTCAATCTGTTAATCCACTGGCGGTAATTTTATTAGCTCCTGTTTTCACTTTGATTTGGGGCTTTTTGTATGTGCGAAAGTTAGAGCCAAGTTCGCCAAAGAAGATGGCTTTAGGTCTTGCTTTAGTTGCCTTGGGTTATGTGGTAATTGCGTTTGCCGTTAAAGGAATCGGTGCTTCGGATAAAGTTTCGATGTGGTGGTTGTTTGCTTTGTACGTTATTCACTCTATGGGCGAATTGTGTTTATCGCCCATTGGTTTATCAATGGTTTCTAAATTAGCACCGTTACGCCTATCGTCGTTGCTAATGGGAACTTGGTTTTTGGCAAATGCGGCTGCCAATAAATTTGCGGGGACATTAAGTGCTTTGATTCCACCGACAGCAAATGCCGACGGATCAGCCGTTACTGATTTCCCCAGTATAGTAGGTTTTCAAATTACCAACTTGTACGAATTCTTTATCGTTTTTATTGTCATGACTGGTGCAGCGGCAGGAATCTTATTTTTCTTGTCTAGCTATTTGCAAAAGAAAATGCACGAAGAAGTTCAAGCTTAATATTTACTTTTTCTATTTATAAAAAAGCTGCCTCGTGCAGCTTTTTTGTTTTATAAATAGTGTATTTCTTGTAAAATGTTTCAAAAAACACAATTTGTTTTAAAATGTTGTATTTTGTTGAAAAATTTGAAGAACGAGCCCGCTGCCTTACTTTTGCCGAAATTTTGATTTATGGAAAACCAGCAACTGCAACAAATTGCCGAGCAATTCCCTTTACCGGCGTATGTGTACGATAGTGAGAAAATTAGTGCGCAATACCATCGATTACGGCAAGCGTTTTCGAAGATTGAACAATTGCGGATTAACTATGCCCTGAAAGCCTTGTCGCATACCGCCATTATTAAATTGTTTAAGAATCTAGGTGCTGGTTTAGATACGGTTTCCATTCAAGAAGTGCAATTGGGTTTGTACGCCGGAATGCAACCTGAGCAGATTATCTTTACGCCCAATGGCGTTTCGCTTTCCGAAATCGAGCAAGCTGCCGCCTTAGGTGTGCAAATAAACATTGATAATTTGTCGATACTCGAGCAGTTTGGAGCCAAGCATCCGCAACATCCGGTTTGTATTCGAATTAATCCGCATGTGATGGCTGGCGGTAACAGCAATATTTCCGTCGGACATATAGACAGTAAATTCGGTATTTCCATTCATCAGTTGCCGCATGTGTTGCGAATTGTTCAAAACACAGGCATGCACATTAATGGTGTGCATATGCATACGGGTTCGGATATTCTAGACATTGAAGTGTTTTTGTACGCGGCCGAGATTTTATTCGATACGGCAAAACATTTCCCAAATCTCGATTTCCTGGATTTCGGAAGCGGTTTTAAAGTGCCGTACAAAAAGGGCGATATCGAAACCGATATTGAAGAACTAGGTCGTAAGCTCAGTAAACGCTTTTTGCAATTTCAAAAGGAATACGGAAAGCCGCTAACGCTGGCATTCGAACCCGGAAAGTTTCTGGTAAGCGAAGCGGGAACGTTTTTAACGCGCGTCAATGTGGTGAAACAAACCACATCAACCGTTTTTGCGAGTGTTGACAGCGGTTTTAATCATTTAATTCGGCCGATGCTTTACGGTTCGCAACATCACATTCGAAATGTTTCCAATCCGAAAGGAAAGGAACGCTTTTATACCGTTGTGGGCTACATCTGCGAAACCGATACGTTTGCAACCAACCGCCGCATTAGCGAAATTCACGAAGGCGACGTTTTGGCTTTTCACAACGCAGGTGCGTACTGTTACAGTATGGCATCGAACTACAACTCACGATACAAACCTGCTGAAATACTGGTTTATAACGGACAGCCGCATTTGATTACGAAACCAGAATCGTTTGAAGATTTGATTCGAAATCAGGTTGAAATTGAATTCTAAGTCGGTTTTTTGTAGGAAAATTCGATATATAATTTTTGCAAAAAATACCTATTAATAGGTATTGATTTGTCCGAAATAAGATAGATTTTTGAATTCCATTTTGTTTGTGGAACTACTTAAGTAGTATAGGGGTGAGGCCGCTTCGAAAGAGCGGCCTTTTTTTTGTTTTTATAGAATCGCAACCCGATATTAAACGCAGCCGCTAAACTGTGGTGATTTTGCAGAATTGCTTTTTTTCAAGCACATTTTTTTGGTAACGTCTCGTTTTGCAACAGCGATTGGAAAAGCAAGCGTACAAACAAAAAAGGTTACAACTGCGCGAAGGCTTTTGGCGACCAACGGAAGCCGAAAACAAGCAGCAGTTGTTGCTTTTTTGGCGTACCTTGACTTGGAAAGCGCGGTGACCGGCGCACCTTTTTTCGACTAAGTGAGCGCCGGGCAGTTGCCCAAATAATTAAAAATTACATACCACTTCGGATGGCTTCGACCGGATCTAAACGAGAGGCTGTAAATGCAGGAATGATGCCTGAAATAAGACCGATAATGATGGCGAGTGAGGTTCCTAAAATGACATTTCCGAAACTGAGAACAAATTCGAAATCGACGATGCTATTCATAATAATGGTGATTAGCCAAACCAAAAGCAAACCAACTGCGCCGCCGAACAGACATAAAATGATTGCTTCGAACAAGAATTGAAACAAGATAAATTTGTTTTTTGCGCCGAGTGATTTTTGGATTCCGATGAGGTTGGTGCGTTCTTTTACGGAAACGAACATGATGTTTGCGATACCGAATCCGCCGACTAGCAGCGAGAAACCGGCAATTACCCAACCGCCAAGATTTAACATGGCGATAATTCCGTCGAGTAAATCGGTGAAACCAGCTAGGATGTTGATAAAGAAATTGTTGATGTCGCCGTCTTTCAAACCGCGGTAATTGCGCAGTTTCATACTCAATTCTTCTTTAAACGCATCGATATCGAGGCCTTTATTGGGTTTTACGATGATAACGTTGGTTTGCCAAGTACCGGAGTCGCCGTAAAATCGTCGGATAAAGTTTACGGGA
Organism: Pseudanabaena sp. UWO311; assembly: GCA_943371725.1. Taxonomy (GTDB): domain Bacteria; phylum Bacteroidota; class Bacteroidia; order Flavobacteriales; family Flavobacteriaceae; genus Flavobacterium. Next base: position 9,395 of record CALRVY020000048.1, read on the forward strand.
ATAAACGCCGAACTGTCGTTGCTATCGCCAAACATTCCGGCTCCTTGTTTTTTCAATACGCCAATTACTTGAAAACGTTGTCCGTACATTCTAACTTCTTTGCCTACTGCATCGCGCGTGTCGAATAAGGATAGTGCAATTTCTTCTCCAATTACTACCACTCGTGCTCCCGAATTGGATTCGGCTTCGTTGTAAAAGCGTCCGGAGGAAAATTCGAGATTTTGGATGTCGATGAATTCGTGCGAAACCGGCACAATGTTTACCGAGCTTACTTGTTTGCTTTCGTATTTGAGTGTTTGAGGGCCTGTGAAAACCTGAAATGCCATGAGCGCATCGTCGGCTAGGGCGGTTTTTAGGTAGGTGTATTCGTCGTATTTTACGTTTGGAAATTGATCGCGTTTCCATTGCGGAATTTCTGAAGGTCCGAAGGAAAATCGCAGTAGGTAAATGGTGTTTTTATCTAAGGCGCTGAGGTCTTTTTTGATTTTTCGATCCAGGGAATCGACTGCAGCTAAAACGGCGATAATCGAAAAGATTCCAATGGTAACGCCGAGCAACGATAAAAACGTACGCAGTTTATTGTTGACTAATGCACTTACGGCAAACGAAAAACTCTCCTTAATTAAACGTAGGTAAACAATCATACTGTAAAGATAGGCATTAGCGTATTTTTTATTGGAGTACTTTTTTTAAAATTTGTTACAGTTTGACTCTATATTTTGAAGTTCAAAAAGTACTTTTGCAGCTTTTAACACAACACACACATGTCGACTACAAAAATCATCAAAACAGCACTTATTTCAGTCTATTCGAAAGAAGGCTTGGCGCCCTTAATTCACGAATTGGCAGCAAACGGAGTTTCATTTTTATCTACAGGCGGAACACAGCAATTTATTGAGCAACTGGGCTATACGGTAACGCCTGTTGAAGCGGTTACGGGTTATCCGTCTATTTTAGGCGGACGCGTAAAAACCTTACATCCGAAAGTTTTTGGAGGTATTCTCAACCGTTCGGAAGTGGCTTCGGATCGCGAAGAAATGGAACAACACGACATTCCGCAGATTGATTTGGTGATTGTGGATTTATATCCGTTTGAAGATACCGTTGCCTCGGGGGCATCGGAAGCAGATATCATCGAGAAAATTGACATTGGTGGCATTTCGTTGATTCGAGCTGGAGCCAAGAATTTTGCCGATACGGTTATTGTTTCAAATAGGAGTCAGTATCCGATTTTGCTTGATTTGGTGAAAAATCAGAAAGGTGCTACGGAACTTGATCAGCGCAAGAATTTTGCTTTGGAAGCTTTTCGGGTAACTTCGCACTACGACACAGCGATAGCAAATTATTTTTCGGGTGCAGCAGATCGTTTGCAAGTGGCGTTCGACTATAAAATGCCTTTGCGATATGGCGAGAATCCGCATCAGCAAGGAAGTTTCTACGGAAATTTCGATGCTTTGTTTACAAAGTTGAATGGTAAAGAATTGTCGTATAACAATTTACTCGACGTTGATGCTGCGGTAAATTTGATTGAAGAATTTAAAGCAGATAAGCCAACTTTTGCTATTCTTAAACACAATAATGCCTGCGGAATTGCCACTGCTGCAACGATATACGATGCGTATGTTACGGCTTTAGCTTGCGATCCGACGTCGGCTTTCGGCGGTGTGCTTATCGCGAATACAGCAATTGATGAAGCTACGGCGCACGAAATCAATAAACTGTTTTGCGAAGTGGTGATTGCTCCTGCCTACGAAGGCGAAGCGGTTGCAGTTTTGAGTGAAAAGAAAAATCGTATCGTTTTGGTTCAGAAGCCGGAAGAACTGGCACAAGTGCAATACCGCACAGCTTTAAATGGCTTGTTGGTTCAAGATCGAAACAACAAAACGGATCAGGCTTCCGATTTGCAAGTAGTAACAAATGTTTCGCCAACTCAGGAACAAATAGACGATTTACTTTTTGCGTCGAAAATTTGTAAGAATACCAAATCGAATACAATTGTTTTGGCGAAGAACGGCGTTTTACTGGCGTCGGGTACCGGACAAACTTCGCGCGTTGATGCGTTAAAGCAAGCTATTGAGAAAGTGCAAACTTTTGGGTTTTCGCTGCAAGATGCTGTTATGGCGAGCGATGCTTTTTTCCCGTTTCCCGATTGCGTAGAGATTGCGAATCAAGCAGGAATTACTGCGGTTATTCAACCCGGAGGTAGCATCAAAGACCAATTGAGTATCGATTACTGCAATAGTCAAAATATGACAATGGTATTTACAGGTACGCGTCATTTCAAACATTAATTTATATACCTTTGCTCGTTAAAAAAACTGTAATTTAATCCGTATCATTTCCTATGGGATTTTTCGATTTCATGACCGAGGACATAGCGATAGACCTTGGTACTGCCAATACCCTGATTATTCATAACGACAAAGTTGTCATTGACAGTCCGTCTATTGTTGCCCGCGATCGTATATCCGGGAAAATCATTGCCGTTGGTAAAGAAGCTAACCTGATGCAGGGAAAAACCCACGAGAACATCAAGACGATTCGTCCGTTGAAAGACGGTGTTATTGCCGATTTCGATGCCTCGGAGAAAATGATCAGTATGTTTATCAAGAGCATACCGGCATTAAAAAAGAAAATGTTTACACCTGCCTTGCGAATGGTGGTGTGTATACCGTCGGGAATTACAGAAGTGGAAATGCGTGCCGTAAAAGAATCTTGTGAACGCGTGAACGGAAAAGAAGTGTATTTGATTCACGAGCCTATGGCTGCGGCAATTGGTATCGGAGTGGATATCATGCAGCCAAAAGGAAACATGATAGTCGATATCGGTGGTGGAACAACGGAGATTGCAGTTATCGCTCTCGGCGGAATTGTATGTGATAAGTCGGTTAAAATTGCCGGCGACGTTTTCACCAACGATATCGTGTATTACATGCGAACCCAACACAACTTATTTGTTGGAGAAAGTACCGCAGAGAAAATTAAAATTGAAATCGGTGCCGCTGTGGAAGATTTAGAATCGCCACCAGACGACATGTCGGTTCAAGGGCGCGATTTGCTAACCGGCAAGCCAAAGCAAGTTGAAGTTTCGTACCGTGAAATCGCTAAAGCACTTGATAAGTCTATACAGCGAATTGAAGATGCCGTTATGGAAACGCTTTCGCAGACACCGCCTGAATTAGCAGCCGATATTTACAACACTGGTATTTATTTAGCGGGTGGTGGTTCGATGTTACGTGGACTCGACAAGCGTATTTCTCAAAAAACAGATTTGCCTGTTTACATCGCCGAAGATCCATTACGCGCCGTTGTTCGCGGAACCGGAATGGCTTTGAAAAACATCAATAAATTTAGAAGTATCCTGATTAAGTAATTCGGAACTTCTTCAGAAAGCAACCGATTTATCAGACCAGCGTCAACAGACACTTATGCAGCAGATATTGAATTTTATCCTTAAAAACAGCCATAAGTTGCTGTTTTTGCTGCTTTTGATCATAGCACTGTCGCTTACTATTCAGGCACATTCATACCATAAAAGTAAAGTCATAAGTTCGGCTAACTTCCTTTCAGGTGGTGTTTACGAACAAATGAATGCGGTAAGCGAATATTTCAGTTTAAAAGAACGCAATCAAGAACTTGCCATCGAAAACGCACGATTAAAATCATTGCTTTTCAACGCAGCTGATTCCGCAGCAGCAAAACTTCCTGATACGATAAAAGGTGTTAAGAAAGTAAATGTCATTCTTTCGAAAGTGATTCACAACTCGTTTAATGTACCGGAGAATTATCTGACGCTGAATTCAGGAAAAAACCAGGGTGTTAAAAGCGATATGGGTGTGATAAACGATCTCGGAATTGTAGGTATCGTTGAAAAAGTGAGTCCGAATTACGCGACCGTTCAAAGTATTTTGAACATTAAGTCAAAAATAAACGCCAAGTTTAAGAAATCCGATCACTTTGGAACGCTTATTTGGAATGGCAAAAACACCGGATATGCCCAATTGATTGACGTGCCGCGTTTGGCGCAGATCAAAAAAGGTGATACGATTGTAACAGGTGCTGATTCGAAAATTTTCCCGGAAAATATCGGAATCGGGACTATTTACAAGATTTACATCGACAACCAAACCAATTATTACACGCTCGACGTGAAGTTGTTTAACGATATGACGAGTCTTGGTCATGTGTATATCATTAAAACAAAAGATCGCGAAGAAATCTTACAAATAGAACAAGCAACTACTCAGCCAAATGAACAGTAATGTTTTGCTAAATAGTGCACGTTTCATTTTGCTGCTTGCGGCACAAATTCTTATTTTCAATAACATTCAGTTTTGGGGATACCTAAATCCGTATCCCTACGTGTTGTTCATTATTCTGTATCCCGTAAACGGCAATAAAAACAGCTTGTTGGCAGCCAGTTTTCTTCTCGGATTGCTAATCGATATGTTTGCCAATTCCGGTGGTGTTCATGCAGCAGCTTCGGTTACGTTGGCATACGTAAGACCTGCATTCTTCAGATTTGCTTTTGGTGTTTCGTACGAATATCAAACCATAAAAATTAACGACCGACTCACGCCGGAACGATTTTCCTTCATCTTGGTGTCGGTTACCACGCACCATTTGATTTTGTTCATTTTAGAAACGTTTAGATTCAGCTTTTTTTGGAATATTCTTCTGAGAACGCTTTTTTCTACCCTGTTTACCATCATTCTCTGTATCATCATTATTCACTTGTTTAAGCCGTCTAGAAGATGAGAAAGGTTTTATTGCCCACTATCATTATCATATCAGTAATTCTGATTGTGATGCGGCTCTTCTATCTCCAGATTATCGACGATGAGCTCAAGCTTAAAGCTGAAAACAACGCTATTGAAATCATTTACGAATATCCGGAACGCGGGTACATTTACGACCGAAATGGAAAGTTACTTGTAGCGAACCAACCTTCGTACGATATTATGGTTACTCCACGAGAAGTTAAAGATATCGATGTTGCTGAGTTTTGCGATTTGTTGAATATCACCGAAGAAGATTATAATAAAAAAATGGAAAAAGCCAAAGTGTATAGTCCGCGGCTTCCTTCTGTTTTTCTATCGCAACTCAATAAAAAAGAATACGCAGCTTTCCAAGAAAAGCAACGAAAGTTCCAAGGATTTGAAATTGTTAAACGTTCCTTACGCGATTATCAGGTAAAAGTAGCCGCTAACGTTTTTGGTTCGATAACTCAGGCAAGTCCGAAGACCATTGAAAAAAATCCGTACTACCAATCGGGCGATTTAATTGGCGTACAAGGTGTTGAGCAAAGTTACGAAGAGATACTGCGTGGCGTGAAAGGCGTGAAGTACCGTCAGAAAGATAAGTTTAATCGCGACATCGGTTCGTACACGCAAGGGAAATTTGATGTCAAAGCCGTTCGGGGTGAAGATATTACGCTAACAATCGACGCTGAATTGCAGCAATACGGCGAAGAACTAATGGTAAACAAACGCGGCGGAATTGTTGCTTTGGATCCGAAAACCGGACAGATTTTAGCGTTGGTAACAGCTCCTTCGTACGATCCATCTATTCTGGTTGGTCGACAACGTTCAAAAAACTATACTAAACTTTACCGCGATTCTATTGCACAACCGCTTTTCGATCGGGGATTACTAGCACAATACGCTCCAGGTTCGCCATTTAAAATTGTGACGGGGTTAATTGCCTTACAAGAAGGCGTTATCGACGAGAGTACCACCGTAATGTGTTACCACGGGTTTAGCTATGCTCGCGGCCGCTTTATGCGTTGTCACGGATCAGGCCCGCATCAATTGCACAACGGAATTTACAATTCGTGTAATGCCTATTTCGGTACAGTTTACATGCGTACCATTAACAAATATCTGAAACCACCGCAAGCCGTTGATATTTGGGCGAAACACGCAAAGAGTTTTGGAATGGGCGATTTCATGGGCTACGATCTGCCCACAGGTAAACGCGGGTTAATTCCAACTTCGAAAACCTACAAACGCATTTATCCCAACGGTGGATGGCGTTCAACAGCAATCGTTTCTAACGCAATTGGTCAAGGCGAAGTTCTCGCAACACCCATACAACTCGCTAACATGATTGCCACAGTTGCCAATCGGGGTTACTACTATACACCGCACATTATAAAGTACATTAAAGGCGGAAAGATCGATCCAAAGTTTCGTGAAAAGCACGTGACTACCATTGATCGCAAGCATTTTGCACCCGTTATTCGCGGTTTACACGCAGTTTACACAAACGGAACGGCGCATCATTTGCAAATTGAAGGAATCAATATTTGTGGAAAAACCGGAACCGCGGAAAACTTTGCTCGAATAGGCGGAAAGAAAGTGCAGCTAAAAGATCACTCTATTTTTGTGGCTTTTGCACCCATGGAAAACCCCAAAATTGCGCTTGCCGTGTTTGTAGAAAATGGCGGGTACGGTGCAACCATTGCTGGCCCGATTGCAACCTTGATGATCGAAAAATACGTGCGTAAAAAAATAACGAGAACCGATTTAGAGAAATTTATCCTAAGTAAAAGTTTAGAAGCCGAGTACAATCGTTTTACTAGAAAATCGAACGACTCACTGTATAACAATCGTGCAATTAAACCCGTTGGCGATACCATCGGAAAATTAGAACTCTGACATGAAAAATCAAAGTACTAGAGATCACATCGATTGGGTAACTGTTACCCTTTACAGCCTTTTAGTGCTGCTGGGTTGGTGCAACATCTTTTCGTCGAGTTTTCCCGAAGGCGAATTCTCTTTTTTCGATTTATCGCAGTTTTTCACCAAACAGTTTATCAACATTTTGTTGGCTATTCCGCTGATAATTATTGTTTTATCGCTCGATAGTAAGGTGTACGAAAAGTTTTCGGTAGTTTTTTATATCATCACACTAGTGCTTTTAGCTGGTTTGTTTGTGTTTGGAAAAAACGTAAACGGACAAACCAATTGGTACGGCTTTGGTGGCTTTAGTTTGCAACCAGCCGAGTTTGCTAAAGTAGGTTGCGCGTTAGCATTATCGAAATTTCTGAGCGATGTCCAAGTAAATCTCCGCGATACTTCCCGACAATTACAAGCATTTGGAATCATACTTCTACCTATATTGTTAATCGCTACGCACGATCCAGGAAGCGCCTTAATTTTTACCATGCTCGTTTTAGTCATGTATCGTGAAGGATTACCAGCCTGGTACCTTTGGACAGGTTTTGTGGCCATCATTATTTTTGTTCTTTGTTTACTTGTAGATCCGATTTACATAATTGGAACAGCTGCTGTAATTATCGTCTTAGCTTATTATCGAAGTCGCATCGCTAACCGAAATATTCTGGCAAGTGCGTCGGCTTTTATAATTATTTGTGTTTTCACACTTTCAGTGAGCTACGTGTTCGACAATGTTTTCCAGCAGCATCACCGCGATCGTTTTAATATTTTACTGGGTAAGGAAGTCGATTTACGTGGTATCGGTTACAACATCAATCAGTCCAAAATTGCAATCGGTTCGGGTGGTTGGTTCGGAAAAGGCTTTTTGGAAGGAACGCAAACTAAAGGCGGTTTTGTACCCGAACAACACAGCGATTATATTTTTACTACGATAGGCGAGGAATGGGGTTTTATTGGGGCTATTGTTGTAATCGGGCTGTTTGTTGGTCTCATGTTTCGCATTTTATATCTTGCTGAGCGACAAAAAACAAAGTTCAGTAGAGTGTATGGTTATTGCGTAGTCTCGATCTTGTTTATACATTTCTTTGTTAATATTGCCATGGTTCTCGGACTCTTCCCAACCATTGGCGTACCTTTGCCAATGATCTCTTACGGAGGTTCTAGCTTGTGGGGCTTTACAATACTTATTTTTATCTTTGTAAAAATGGATGCCAACAAGGTTAATGAGTGGTAAATTATTTATGCTATGAAAAAGTTTTTTATGATCGCTACTGTTCTTGTGGGAACACTAGCAAATGCGCAACAAAATGGCGAGACAACGCCAGCCGATTCGCTCTCTGTGGCAAGAGACACTGTAGTTGCTCCTCGATATGCTGAAACCGCCGCAGCGCAAACGGCCGCAGCTTTAGAGGCTCAAAGAAAGGCTGAAAGAGCACAGAAAGATGCGTATGAGGCACAAAAGCGACTAGAAAAGGCGCAAAAGAAATCGGATAAGAAAGCGCAAAAGATTGCCAAAGAGCAAAAAAAAGCTGAAAAGGCGCAAAAAGTGTACGAAAAGCGTCAGAGTAAGATTGCCAATGCAGAAGACGATGTTCGGAAAATTAATCGCCGAATCGATAAGGAGCAAAGAGAGTTGGAGAAACGCGAGCTAAAATTGCAGAAATTACGCGAAAAAAGTTCGGCCTCTACCGAAGCTATTTTGAAGCTCGAACAAAAGCGTAATAAGCAGTTAATGAAAGTTAACGACTGGAAAATCAAGTTAGAAAAGAAAGAGAAAAGCTTGCGAAAACTGCGTAACTAATCGATTTTTTTTGATCACAAAGAACAAGCTGCTCCATTAGAGCGGCTTTTTTTGGGCGTGCCCCCGCCGTTTAGTGGAAATACATAAAGCGGGGTCGGTTGCTTTGCTGCAATGTTCCTGCCGTTAGCGCTTTGCCGCCCTTTTTTTCAACGGGGCTTCCGCTGGTCGCCCGCTGCAAAAAGCGGCAATAGCGCTACCAACAGGCCCATTTACGCGTCGCCACCTCACGCAGGCAATTGCGCTACTAAAATCAGTTTCCAGCTAACGGCGAGTTGAAAATGCCCACAGCAAGCTCGGCCCAAACCAGTATAAATACGATCAAGACAATGAATCCCACCAGAATCCGTTGTCCCTTTTTGTGAACAAAACGATACAATACTTCGAGAAATAGCCAAAAGCCAAGAAGTATAGCGGCCATCGAAAGGAAATCGGTGGTGGTCCAGTAAATTTCGTCGGTGAATTGCATTAGAATGAGCGGCAAACACAAGAACGCAAAGATTAGCACAACTACGGTTAAAGCGCGCTTTTGAAAACT
>CALRVY020000049.1:0-17883 GCA_943371725.1 Pseudanabaena sp. UWO311
GCCAAAAAGATACAGCGGAACACGTGACGGCATGCACTGTTTTTGCGCAGCGACGACTCGTTTGCCGGCGCGCCCAAATAAAAAAAGAAAATAATCTTACGGTATTGGCTGCCAGTAGATTTTTGCGGTTGGCACTTTTTGAAAATCGGAATATTGGGCTTTAGTAAGTGCTTTGCGATTGCGTAATAAACGTGGTAATGCAGTAAAAAAATCGGCTAGAGCTAACGTTAAAGGCTTTATTGCTTGCGGTTCGGACTTAAAAATTCGATTTCTGAATTGCGCATAAACGGAATAGGCAAAGGCGCGAAAAAATGAACTCCATGGGTAAAAAAGTATCATGAGCGACCAGCCGGCGCGCCATCCTCTGCGCAAACGAAGCTGATAATCAGCTTGCAACTTACGCGCCTTCACATTGACTCGATGGTGCACAAAAATATCGGGCACGTATTGAACAAGTAGCTTTTGGGTAAACAATTGATACGCTGCAAAATCTTCTTCGCCATAGAATTTCCACCAGGCGGGATAATTTTCAATCTTTTGCCAAGCAGAAATACGCCAAGCGTGCCCGCAGCCCACAAAACTCTGAACCGGTTGTGAAATTTCGGTATGTTGTGTAATTTCAGGAAGTTCTTTACCCCAAAATATCCGAAAAGCAAGAACGGCTACCAACTCATTATCAAACAATGAAGGTATTTTTTGTAAAGCGTCCGAGGTGACAAAATGAGCATCATCGTCGAGAGAAACGGCAAATGTTGCACGACAATTATTAAGCATTTGATTGCGACAGTAAATAAGGCCTTGCGATTTTTCGTTTCGCAACAGCTTTACTTGTGGGAATTCTTTTCGCACTAAATCGGTGGTGTTATCGGTCGAACCATCGTCGAAAACAACCACATTTGCTCTTTCAAAAACTTGTTGTTCTTGGAGTTGCTGCAAGGTGAATTGGAGTTCGTTCCAGCGATTTTTGGTAGTGATATGGATTTCTATTTCCGGTTCAAACATAAATCAAAGATAAGCTGTTTGAGGTGCGGCGCTCCGAAATAGTGGTTCAGGCTTTCAACTGGATAATCGGCTTTTAATCTGCCGTTTAAAAACTGTTCGAAGTGTGTTTGGAATAGTTCAGAAATGCGCTTACTATCGGAAATCTCGGCATGCCACGGATACGAATCGCCTAACAACCGCATGGTTTCGGAACGTTTGGGTCCGAGATGTACAATTGATTTTTGCGCTGCCACACAGTTTACCATTTTTGCTGGTAAGAACGGACTTTCAGCTGCGTTGGCTTCGAGAATAACGTTTATTGAGGCGCTGTTTTGGATGCCTAATATGGTGTAATACGGTTCGCCTTTCGGCAGAAAAACGATTTGTGGCACATCTTTTATTGCTTTTTCTATGGCACTTTGGTGATACGATGCTGGGCCAATTAAATACAGACGTGCATTTTGCTGTGCCTTTTCATTATTTGCTATGAAGCTTTTGAATCCGGCTATCAAACCAATGGGATCGCGCTGTTTCATCAAATTTCCGGCATGCACAATATTGAACCCTTGTGTATTGAAGTAGTCTGGAACTTGAGTGCTACTCTTTTGAGTACTTTCGCTCTGATGCGGAATTACAAACGATTTTTCACGAAAATCAGGAATAAAATCGGCCATGTGCTCGAGTAAAAGCTCCGATGGGAAGGCTACCCACGTTGCTTTCGCTGCTATTTTTCGCATGAAAGCCTCTTTCATTGCATGTCCGGGTTCGGTCCACGTGTACGGTTCTGGATAGAAATGCATCGGATACGGATCGTGAATGTATGCCAACCACTTTTGATGCCAATTTTGGAGTTTCAGAATGGCTCCATGCGGACGAAAACTTCCGCCTTTGCTCAAGGTAAGTATCAAATCGAAATTTGCGGAATTGAATTTTCGTAGCACGTTCTGAAACCGATTTACATCGTTAAAAAACGTGAATGAAAAACCAAATTTGGCTTCTTGGTAGCGATGAAGCGGCCATTTTAAATTTCGTTGCAGTACGCGTTGTGTGCGACTTAGCCAATAGTTTACATCCGTTTTTAATTCGCCAACGCTGAACGTTTCAACGCCTTCAATTGCTATTTCTTGGTAACTGCTGTGAATCACGGTAACTTGAAATCCGGAATCTCTTAAATTTTGGATAATAGCTACATTGGCACGCGATCCGCTGCTATCGTTTACGTTTATTGAATCAACTACGACAAGAATTCTGGGCAAACTCATTTTCTTCTGCGTAAGCGTTTTAAATTTCGGACAACCGATTTCCCCACTGCGATAACTTTCGGTTTATCAAAAATGGTAAGTTCTTGTAACTTCTTAAAATCGGTAATCAGGTGCGGGAGCCACATTTGTTCGACCCGAAGGTGTTCCTCTCCCCAAGTAGCCTGTTGTGATATGCCATCGAGTTCGAATATGGCTATTGTTTTATCGATTCCGCGAAAGCGAATTTGTGGATGAATGCCAATTCGGATCCAAAATTCGTAATCGCCTGCAACTTTAAAAGACTCGTCGTAGCCTCCATGGCTTTGAAATAGGCTGCGCTTGATAAACGTACTTTGGTGTTTTAAACCGCGAGTCCACAATTGAAACAAAGATGGCTGTTCAAAATGCGTTCGTACGCCTTGCATTTGTAGGTTTTTTCGCAACTGACAAGAAAATGAAACCACATCGGCTTGCAAGTGTGGCAAACAAGATTTTAGGATTTGCGGTTCGGAAACGAGTTCGTCGCCGCTATTCATAAACAGCAAGTACGAACCTGTTGCTTGCGCTATTCCTTTATTCATGGCGTGGTAAATGCCATTATCTTTTTCAGAACAATAGTAGCTGAAATGGGAGGCGTTTTCGTGAAGAAATTCGGCACTTCCATCAGTTGAACCACCGTCGATTACTATGTATTCAAAATCAATATTCGTTTGATTAATAACGGATTGAACGGTACGTTTTAGTCCTTCGAGGTTATTGAAATTGATGGTAATGACAGAGATTGGAATCATAGGAACTTGGCTTGATAAACGTTTCGGATTCCGTCTTCTAGATTTATCTTGGGATACCAGCCCAAATTATTGAGTTTGGTGGTATCGGTTAGTTTTCGCGGAGTTCCGTCGGGTTTAGACGTATCGAATTTTAATACACCTTTAAAACCAACGATTTCTTTGATTAGTTCGGCTAAATCTTTAATTGCTATTTCACTTCCCGTACCTACGTTCACGAATCCGGCATTGTTATAATTTTCCATCAAAAACACGCAAGCATCGGCCATGTCGGTGGCATGCATAAACTCGCGTAAGGGTGTACCGCTGCCCCAAATTTCGACTTCGGTTGCATTTTGTTGTTTTGCTTCGTGCATTTTACGCAGCAATGCCGGTAAGACGTGCGAATTTTGCAAATCGTAATTATCGTTCAAGCCATATAAATTAGTAGGCATAGCCGAAATAAAATTGCGTTGGTATTGCGCTCGATACGCATCACACATTTTGATACCCGCAATTTTTGCGATGGCGTAAGGTTCGTTTGTAGGTTCGAGAGTGCCAGTTAACAGCGCATCTTCGACTAAAGGTTGTGGTGCGAATTTCGGATAAATACAGGTAGAACCTAAAAACAATAGTTTTTTAACCTCATGTAAATGACTTTGGTGAATAACGTTGTTTTGAATCATTAGGTTTTCGTAGAGGAAATCGGCGCGATACGTATTGTTGGCAACGATTCCGCCTACCTTGGCAGCAGCAACAAAAACAAACTCGGGCTTTTCGGATTCGAAGAATTGGGCAACGTCGAGTTGATTTCGCAAATCGAGTTCGGCGGAGGTTCTCAAAACGAAATTGGAATATCCTTTTTCTTGGAGGTTTCTTAGAATAGCACTTCCGACCATTCCGCGATGTCCGGCGACAAATATTTTTGAGTTTTTATTCATCATAAAATTAACTGTTTCGCTGCCAGTACTTTATTTTAGATTGGATTTTGTTTTGCAACCATTCGACACGTTGTCCGAAAGTAGGATTTGAATACACTAATGTGCAGCCGCCTACCCAATAACCCGTGGGAAACGGACTGCCTTCTGGATTTTTGAAATTAGATATGCATCGAACTGCCATTGCTTTTGGGAAAGCTTGGATAATCTCTTGGACTTGAGTGGTTCGGTCGCCTTCAATAAAAAAAACGGCGTTCTCCGACGCATATTTTTTTAGGAGTTCCATTTTATCGAATTTTCCGTCGATGATGATTAATTCTGCCCTTACGTTTGCGTTAATTTCTTCAAAGCTGTGAAGTAACTGAAAATTGATACTCAAGTGATTTAAATTCAGGGGGATTTGATTCCTACAGAAATCATTGGCTTCGGTTCCGTAGTACGTTACTTTACTTGCGTTTTCACCCAAGAAGGCATTTACTGCAAAAGGTAACGTTCCGATTCCAACTCCTAGTTCGATGATTGTTTTGGGTTTGCTTTTTTGAACTTGCTCCAAGAGTTTTTCTATGGCAAAAACGCTCGCAATAAATTCATTGCCTTCTTTTTTACAAAAGACAGTAAACGATTCATTTGCGCTTTGTCTTGGCGAAAAATTCATCTTAAAGCGTATTTATTTGTGCTTGCTTTCGCATTAACTCCAAATCAGCAGTCATCATTTCGTCGATTAAAGCGTCGAGATCGTACTTCGGTTTCCAGCCGAGTAACGTTCTCGCTTTGGTGGAATCGCCAATAAGTAAATCAACTTCTGTTGGTCGGAAATACTCTGGATCGATGCGAACTACAACTGTGCCTTCTTGCAGTTTCGAACTCGTTCCGCTGTATTTACTTACGATTCCGATTTCATCAACTCCCGTTCCTTGCCAAGCTAAAGTGACGCCGATTTTTGCAAAACACTTTTCTACGAAAGTACGAATTGGCGTAGTTACCCCGGTTGCGATAACAAAATCGGTTGGTTCGTGGTGTTGCAACATGAGCCACATGGCTTCGACGTAATCTTTTGCGTGTCCCCAATCGCGTTGTGCATCGAGATTTCCTAAATACAAACACGATTCTAAGTTGTGTGCCATTTGCGAAACGGCGCGCGTAATTTTTCGAGTTACGAAAGTTTCGCCTCGCAGCGGACTTTCGTGATTGAATAAAATTCCGTTGCAAGCAAACATGTTATAGGCTTCGCGGTAATTTACGGTAATCCAATAGCCATAAAGCTTCGCGACTCCGTAAGGCGAGCGCGGATAAAACGGTGTTTTTTCGGTTTGTGGAACTTCTTGCACCAATCCGTACAATTCGGAAGTTGATGCTTGATACACTTTTGTTTTATGCGTAAGCTCAAGTAAACGAACGGCTTCTAGCAAACGCAGCGAACCCAGTGCATCGGTATTTGCGGTATATTCGGGTATATCGAAACTCACTCGAACGTGACTCATGGCACCGAGGTTGTAAATTTCGTCGGGTTGCACTTGCTGAATGATTCGAATGAGGTTGGTTGCATCGGTTAAATCGCCGTAATGCAGCGTAAAATTTTGATTTTCAATGTGTGGATCTTCGTAAATATGGTCGATACGTTGCGTATTGAACAGAGAAGATCGACGTTTTATGCCGTGAACTTTATATCCTTTCGCTAAAAGAAACTCGGCTAAGTAGGCGCCATCTTGACCTGTAATTCCCGTAATTAGAGCTGTTTTCATTTTATGTTTACAGATTGTTTTGTAGTTGCTTAACTTGTGCAACAATGGTATCGGCAACAGTTTGCCAATTTAATACATTTTCGTAACGATTGCGTGCTTCATTTGCCATAAGTAAGTAGTCGTTGCGCTTCAAAAATAAGTTATAAGCTGCATTAGCAAAGGTATCTATTGAACTATTTAAAGGAAACAATAAACCTGTTTTATTGTTTAAAACTGTTGAAGCAATACCGCCGACATCGAATGCCAGAACCGGCAATCCGAAAGAAGCCGCTTCACAAAAAACAATTGGGGAACAATCGGCAAAAGAAGGCAAGAACAAAAAGTGAGATGTTAGGAATAATTCCCGTAATTTTTCGGTTTCGATGGCGTCTGATTTTCGTAAAAATCCGTGACAAGTTGTAAAGCTATTTTCAGGTAGATTAGGCGTAACTCCTACAATATCGAAGTGCACCTGAATACCTTGATGATGCAATTTATTGATGGTTTCGAAAGCAAATTGTCCGCCTTTTCGATCCCAATCAACACCAACCCAAAGAAATCTGATACCATTATTGCTGCGGTTCTCAATAGCCTGACGCACATTTTGAGGCGCTGTAGAAACGAAGTTAGCTCCAAATGGCACTATTTTTATTTTACTTTCCGAAATTTGGTAATCCTGGATTGCTGCGTTTTTTGCCCAATGTGACGAGAACAAAACTAAATCGGCATTCTGCAAACTTTTTCGCTCTGTTTGGTTGCCATCTTTTATTGTGCGTTCTGATAAATTGCTAAAAGACGCGTAAAAATTGATCATCGATGAAAAAACAGCATCGGTATAAATTACTACCGGCGTTTTGGTTTTTATATATGCGACGGGAATTGTTGAAGGACATAAGATGAAGTCGTACGCTTCGAGATCGAACTTATGAAGTTCTTTTCCGATACTGCGATTAAAGTGGTCTGTTCGATTTATGGAAAATGATTTCTTCTTGACTTTTTTATAAAACTTATTGAGAAACCGGATCCAATAGCTCGGTCGATACGCAAACTGATTAATTACGGTAACTTGATGTCCGTTGGCTTCGAGTGATTGTATCAAAAAATACATGGTTCCTGACCAAGAGGTTATCGTAAGTGGATTTACAACGGTAACAAAAGCTATTTTCATACTATTTGCTTTTTAGAGATCGTTGATATTTCCAAGTTTCCCAATATACGTTAAACATATACCAACTTCTAAATGCGGATAAAAAAATACCTATAAGACCGTCTTTAAAACCGCGCGCTTTCACATACGAATTAAAAAATTGCTGAAAAAAGATCGTTAAGAAGTCGTACCACTTTACCCTTAAACCTTTTTGATAACGTGATTCCCCTTCATTCTTTAAATAGCGTAAATGCTTTTCGAAAATTTGTGAAATACCAGACATCCAAAAGTGATGCACATGGTTTTGTCCTGTATAATCCAAATACTTCATGTTAAATCCACTATTTACGAATCCACCATTATGGACAATACCAGTTAAAGAATATCGATCTCGGTGAAACATGGCTAACCGATACTTCAAACCGCCCCAAGGAGTTCCTTTCAACATTTTCTTTTTGAAATAATAGCGAATCGGCACCATAATTCCCGCTATTAACTCGATTTCATGTTTAGAAAAGTTAGCTATCAATTCTGTTGCTAAAGCTTTAGAATATACTTCGTCTGGATCTATCGTAAAAATCCAATCATTCTTAACTTTGTTTCTGTATTTCTTTAAAATTTCTTCAACATACGGAATTAATTCTTCGTCAATTAGCTGTGTTGCATATTTACCTGCAATTTCGCGAGTTTGATCGGTAGATTGCAGATTTACAACTACAATCTCATCGCAAAACTGTATCGATTTCAAGCACTCCTCCAACAAATGACCTTCGTTTTTAGAGGCGATGATTGCAGAAATGGGTAGTTTTTTCAAAGCTTTCGTATTTTAAAAGCAGTTTTTCGGACAATTAAGTGGCTGGGATAGCGATAGCTTCTAGCACGTAACTGCAAACTTAGGGCTTTCCACGCTTTTTTTAACTGAAAGGAAAATAGGTATTTTACAATGATTCCGAAATTGTTCGCGGCAAGCTGCTGATTACTAATTTTTGGTTTCCCTTGTAGGTGAAACAGCGAATATTTGTATGCTTGAATATCTTTGTGCTTAGCACGAATATAGGCACGTACTTTTTCAAGCCCATTTTCGGTTACGCCTCCGCGATAAATACTGTCGGACTCGTATGTTTCGGCAGCTTCTGCATTCCAAACATGGCCCACATTAGCAACTCGCATTTGATTGAATTGTGCCAAGTGACCCACATTTTCCAAAAAAAGCAGGTACGAATTGATTTCGCAAGCGTACCACCAACTTTCAGAATCAAAATCGGTTACTAAAGGCATGGTAATTGAATTATTAAATGCCCTTGAACCATACGCTTGAAACTGCTGATCGATAACTTGAATATGTTGAACTTCGGTATCAACATCGTACAATCCGCGTTTAAAAGCAACGTCCATTAAAGGAAAGCCAACGGCAGGTTTGTATTTTATCAATAACTTTTGAAACTCAACAAACGAACCCGATTCGAAAACAACATCATCGTCCAAAAAAATATAATAGTCGTACTTGTTCGAAAGGGATTTCGCGAACTCATATTGAATATTTCTTCCTTCTGCCCAAGTCGTTTTTGGAATAAAAAAAGATTTCAAGACCTGCATTTCGACAGACGAAACTTCTTCATCAAAAGTGGCTACCACTAAGTCGCTTTCCGTAGCTTGTAAAGCGTGATATTTAAGCACATTTGCCTTCCTACCCTGAACTAAATATAAAAACTGCTTTGACATTACTTCTTGGCAATCAAATTGTTGTACGGATAATGAATTTGCTTTTTGTGCGGAATTAATTGTTGATTTTTCAGTTCGTACCAACGATAACCATACGTTTCCATGATATCGTATAATTCTTGCACCATGTAACCTACTTCGAAGCACGTTGATTCTGTAAACTCCATCATCACAACAGGTTGCTGCGTTTTAAAGAAATGTTCACCACCTTTAAGAACGAATTTTTCCCAACCTTCAACATCAATTTTTACGAGTTTGATTTTAGCTGCATCGATCGTACTTAAAAAACGATCCAGCGGCTTTACCTCGACTTCTGTAGCTATGGTTTCGCTTTTATTGGTGAGGTTTCCAAAACTATTCCACGCGTCGTAACCGTTTTGCGATACAAAAAATGGAATTTTTGCAACTTGATCGGATACACCTAAATTATGCAACTCTACATTTGTAAAGTTGTTGATTTTGACATTCTCAGTGAGTTTTTGGAACGTATCCGGCGCAGGCTCAAATGCAATAACTTTTCCACTTTTTCCAACTCTTTCGGCAGCGAATAAACTAAAGAGTCCGATATTGGCACCTATGTCTAAAAAATAATCGCCTTCCTGCAGCGTTTCTTTCAAAAATTGAATTTCAGTTTCTTCAAAACCTTTGTAAATCAGTTCTGAAATAGCCGATTGCTGAAACAATTTGATTTTTAACGTATCTGACAAAGGAAAAATGATCGAATCGGACGATTGAAAAAGAGCCTTCCATTTCTTCTTTTGATTGTTTTTTTGGATAGCAAGTAATTTATTTTCAAATATTTGAAAAACTGCTTTAAACTTCCGAGTCCAAAAGAGCAAGGTATGTATCATCTTAAGAATTCGAATTAGTAGTGAATGATTTCCACGCCAGTCGAGGCATAATACTGCCTGGACGTGTATCTGCGTAAGCGCGGTTTAAACCATTTATATTGATAACTTCGATCGGAATCACAACTTCAGAATCGTATAAAACCCAACGATTATTGTGAATGCCGATTGCGGGCTGAATCTTATACGTTCCCGGAGCCAAGAGTTTATCGGGAATTTGTACCGAAAAACGGTACTTACCTTCGGGGAAATACGAAAGTTCGGTAGCATCATCATCGTGAAAACCGCGGAACAAAACTGTTGCCGATTTTTCTTCGAGCAAATCGAAACCAATCCGTAAACCGGAACACGCTTGTTTAACCGTAAGATCGAATTGCAATTCAATTTGTTCGACAGTATCGAAAGCCAAATTTCCCTGCTCGGAAAGCGGCACTTTTATTTGGTTGATGGTAATCGTTTCGTCGTTTATTTCAGACAGCTTTTGACTCATATCTAGCGCACCAATTTGTTCGGCATCAGCGCTTAAATACTTGCTGATTACAGCTGCGGTTGTTCCGCTATAAATTAACTGTCCGTTCTTTAGTAGCAACGATCGCGAACACAAGGTTTGTACCGCCATAAGATTATGACTTACGAAAAGTACTGTGCGTCCTTCGCCTCGAGAAATATCTTGCATTTTACCTAATGCCTTTTTCTGAAACTCGGCATCGCCAACAGCTAAAACCTCATCTACAATTAAAATATCCGGTTCTAAAAAGGCCGCGACTGCAAAGGCCAAACGAACGGTCATACCTGAACTGTAGCGCTTTACAGGTGTGTCGATATAGCGTTCGCAACCTGAGAAAGAAATAATGTCGTCGAGTTTTGAAGCGATTTCCTTTTTAGTCATTCCCAAAATCGCACCATTTAAAAAGATGTTCTCGCGACCCGTAAGTTCGGGATGAAAACCAGTTCCAACTTCGAGCAAAGAAGCGATTCTGCCCGTATATTTCACTGATCCCGTTGTTGGCGACGTTACTTTGGATAAAATTTTGAGTAAAGTCGATTTTCCCGCACCATTTTTACCAATAATGCCAATTACTTCGCCCCGACGTACTTCAAAATCGATGTCTTTTAAAGCCCAAACGTAAGCACTTTGAGCTTTGGCACTCCGATCATTCGCTTCGCCAACTTTTAAATACGGGTCAGGCAAACCTCGAACACGATGCCACCAACGGTTCAGATCGTGACTCAAAGTGCCTGTACCTACCTCGCCCAAACGATATTGTTTGGATAAGTTCTCTACTTTTAAAATAACGTCGCCTTTTGTCATACCGTATCTATAAAGCTGCGTTCTGTTGCGTTAAAAATAACACTACCAAAAATAAAAACCAGAATAGAGCACGCGGTACAACCTAAAAAGCTCAGCCACGAAAATGTTCCTGTATTTAGCAACATAAAACGAGCGTGCTCAATGATGTATGCCAACGGATTGTAATCGACAATCCATGCGTAATTAGGCAATTTTTCTCGAATCATTGCCAATGGAAATGTAACCGCTGACACATACATTAACAACTGAACACCAAAACTGATTAGAAAACTTAAATCGCGGTATTTGGTAACTAACGCGGAAATAAACATACCCATTCCGAGCGATAGTAGAGCCATATTCAACAAGACAATCGGGAACAAAATGGCGTAACTATTGATGCTAACCGAACTTCCATTAGCAAGATAGTAAAGATAAAATCCGACGAAAATTCCAAATTGCAGCAGAAACTTAAAAAGGTTCGAAACCACAATAGATAGCGGCATAATAATACGTGGAAAATAGACTTTCCCGAATAGCGACGCATTGGTTTTAAAGACATCGGAGGTGGTTGTTAAGCACGTTGAAAAATAATTCCAAACGGTGATGCTTGCCAAATTGAATAAAAACGGTGGAACTGTTCCGGTTTTAATGCCTGCCAAATTATTGAACAACAAGGTAAAAATAAGCGAAGTAAATAAAGGCTGAATAAAATACCACAGCGGACCCAAAATGGTTTGTTTATAAACGGTTACCACATCGCGGCGAACTAACAACACGAGTAAATCCCGATACCGCCAGATTTCGGCCAATGGAAAATACAGCAATTTACCGCGTGGACCTATTTGATTCTCAAAGTGCATTGAATGATAACGTTCGTGTTTTGCTTGCCAAAGATAACAGAATCGAGGGATTGCCCCAGTAAAAATTAGGTTCTAACCTAAGTTTGATTTGCCAATTGATGTCAGCATACAAAGAAGCGGTTGGTTCCTCGGCTGATTTCTTTTTTGGGTGTGCCGGCGCAGTGGTGGCTTCGCCGAGGTATAGTGGCGCCGTCGCGTGCTCCACTATATCTTTTTGGCAAACTTTCAGTGGAAATTCCGTACGCCAAAAAGGATGCCGTTTCGCCCGCTCACACGGGGAAGAAGTAGTAAGATAGAAGTATTAAGATGGGAGTATTAAGTATTAAGATAATAGTATTAAGATGAAAGATTTAAGTATTAAGATGAAAGATTTAAGTATTAAGATGAAAGTATAAAGATGGAAGATTTCAGATTGAAAGTGCTGAGATAATTCGATGCTTATTCTGGATTGCATTCAAAATCTATTTTGGTTGGTTGTAAAAAATAAAGAACAGACAAAAGATGGCTCGGACTTGCAAAAATTCATTTGTAATATTGCAATATTACCTCGAATTAAAACTTTGAAATTGAAACGGTTAACCAATTAAAAAAAACGAAAAATTAAACGTAATTAGCTCATCAAAACCACTAACGTTCGGTAACGATTTTCGCGGTAAGGACAGCAGCGGCATCCTTTTGCCGGAGGAACGAAGGCAAAAGATATAGCGAATGGCCTGACGGCGGTTACGTATTTCCAGGGTGCGTATACCGCCGGACCGCCCAAATAAATTACAAACTATTTTATTCCGTACTTGTCGAACAAATAAATTAACGACGTCATGGCTGCGGCGCCTAGTTCTAACTCGCGTTTGTGTACGTGATCAAATGTATCGTTTGCCGCATGGTGGTGGTCGAAGTACCTCTGAGAATCGGGCTGTAATCCGGCTTTAACGATTTTCTCCGACTTAAGCGGACCAATATCAACGCCGCTAAAACCTTTCACAAATCGGTGAATTAAATACGGCTCAAACAACGATTGCCAAGAGCGAACTTGCTCGAAATTCGCATCATCGCAAACGAACGAAAAACCTCGAGGAGAAAAGCCTCCTAAATCACTCTCAAGGGCAAATATGTGATTCTCGCCACGTTGGTTGCTGTATTTTTCATAAGCTAAACCGCCGCGAACTCCGTTTTCCTCGTTCATAAATAGAACCGCACGAATGGTTCTTTGCGGTTTGTAACCGATGCGCTTTAACAAGTGTAATACTTCTATCGACTGCACACAACCGGCACCATCGTCGTGCGCGCCTGTTCCTAAATCCCACGAATCGAGATGCCCGCCAACAACTATTATTTCATCTGGGTACACACTTCCGCGAATTTCACCAACAACATTGGCCGACAAAACATCGGGATATTGCTTGCAGCTTTGCTTAAAATAAAACTCCAAATTCGGATTTAACTTCAATTCTAAACTCAGTCGATCCGCAGCATTTGTGCTAATCGCTGCAGCAGGAATACGTTGATTTTCGGGTAAATCGCCATAGCCTGTTTGACCTGTATGCGGAAAATCATCGGCATGCAACGTCATGGAACGCACAATAACGCCTACAGCTCCGTATTTTGCTGCTTCACGAGCACCGGATGAACGCTGATCGACACAGGCTCCGTACGCCCGAAAGGTTTCCACAAACTCGGGATTCATGGGGCGGTTAAAAAACACAATTTTACCTTTTAAGGCAGCTCCGCGTTTTTCTAATTCTTCGATAGATTGTACTTCGACGACCTGAGCTGTTAATCCGTTTTTGGGAGTAGCAACCGACATTCCCAAAGCGCAAATAGGTACTTTAACTTTTTTGTTTCCGGTTTTGTAGTAGGCTTCTTCGGGTGCACCTCGCTCCCACTTCGGAACCATGACTTCTTGCAAATACACTGAATCAAGTTCTAACAAGCGCATTTGCTCGTACGTGTATTGCACGGCTTTCTCAGCATTTGCGGAACCCGACAAGCGACTTCCAATTTTATTGCACAAATACTCCAACCACACATACGACTTGCCTTTGGTGAGTGCCGTTTTGTGGATTTCGGCCAACATTTCAGCATCAGTTTGTGCTTTCGCAGAAAATGAAACTGCAACGAACAAAAAAAGTATTGCGATTGCTTTGCGTTTCATGCTTAGTGTCCGCCGCTCACTTTCTTACTAAAATCAATTCCTTGATTTTTTAATATACTGCTAACGCGCCATGCGTAGAATGCGAGGTAAGCAAAACAAATAACACCAACGATGTAGCTAAAGTGAATCGTCGTTAGATCGGCAACAAAACCTTGAAACCAGCTAACCAAACCACCACCCATAATCATCATGATAAGCAGCGAACTTCCTTGGCTGGTGTTTTTTCCTAAACCGCTAATCGCAAGAGTAAAGATACAAGGCCAAAGCGTGCTGCAAAACAAACCAACGCTGGTAAAGGCATAAACGCTTACCATTCCGCTAGTTGCCATTCCGATTAAAAGTGCAGCAATTCCTAAACTTGAAAAAATTAGAAGCATGCGTGCCGGATTTCCTTTACTAGCCATGTCGGCGGCGATAAGTACTAAAATAACTAATCCGTACACATAGAATGGCGTTAAATCATGATTCATCAGTTTATTTACCAACAAGAAAACGGCGAAAGCTAAATAAGGAGCGATAAATCGGAATACTTTTTGAGTACTTATTTTATCTGTGAAAGCTTCCACAGCACCGGTCCAACGGCCAATCATTAAACTCGCCCAGTACAATGAAATAAAAGGCGCTACTTCTTGGGTAGTAAAACCCAATCCGTTTTCCATGTACGACGGTAAATTACTTGCTGTAGAAACTTCGACGCCAACATAAAGGAATATAGCGAGCATTCCTAGGATAAGCTGTGGATAATCTAAAGCCGATTTTCTAGAACTGGCAACATCAGCTTCGCTTTCAACTACTACAGCGGGTTTGTCAGGTAGCGAGGAAAACTTCAGGAAAATCGCAACGATCAGAAATGCCGCTCCTAAAATTAAATACGGAACTTTCACACTTTCGATACTTAGCGTTGAACTTGTGGATGAAGCCGAACCAAATATTGCAAAACTTACTAAAAGCGGACCAATTGTAGTTCCTAAGTTATTGATTCCGCCGGCTAATGTCAATCGTTGAGAACCCGTTGTAATTGGACCTAACGCGATTGCTAATGGGTTTGCTACTGTTTGTTGCAAGGAAAAACCCAAAGCAACAATAAATAATCCGGAAAGCATTAATGGAAACGAACCCATATTTGCAGCTGGATAAAACAACAATGTACCTAAAGCTGAAATCAATAAACCGAGCGCTAACGAATTTTTGTACCCGATTCGATTGATTAAATCGCCTTTAGTTATAAAAGAAATAAACAAGAGTAGCACAGAACCTATAAAATACGCTACGTAAAAGGCAACGGATACAAATTGGCTTTGGTTGTTATTTAAATTAAACGCTGTTTTGAATACTGGAATTAAAATGTCGTTACTCGCAGCAACAAATCCCCAAAAAAAGAATACGGTTACGAGCGGAATAAACTGCGCCCAATTGGTCTTTTGACTTTCTGCACTCATGAAGTTTTATTTAATGTTTGGTTGGTTAATGTGTGTTTTCTTTTATGGAATCGGAACAATAGAAACCGCTGCTCCTCCTCCTTCTGCCAAATGTAATTGTAATTTCGACTTCGAAGTTACTTGTATAGTTTTTATAGCATACGATTTTGGGTTCTTTTCCCAATGTGCACCTTTACCATCCTCATACACAGTAGCTTTGTATTTCACGCCCGGTGTTAAAAAATCGAGCGCAATTTCGGTTTTTCTTGCGTTTTCATCGGTAATTGCGCCCAAAAACCAACGCTCTGATGATTTGTCTTTACGAGCTACCGTTAAATAGTCGCCCGGTTCTGCTTCCAAATACTTGGTATCTTGCCAATCGGCTGCTACATCTTTTATGAATTGGAACGCATCTAAATGACGTTCGTAATTTTCAGGTAAATCGGCTGCCATTTGCAACGGACTGTAAAGCGTCACGTACAAGGCTAATTGTTTGGCTAAGGTTGTATGCACCTGCTCTTTTTTAGCCGGATCGTAGGCGCTCATTTTTATTTCAAAAATTCCAGGCGTATAATCCATAGGTCCGCCTAACAAACGGGTGAAGGGTAAAATCGTTTCGTGCATCGGCGGATTTCCGCTACTCCAGGCGTTAAACTCGTTTCCGCGCGCTGCTTCCGCGGCAATGTAATTCGGATACGTACGGTGGTAACCTGTTGGGCGTGTCGATTCGTGTGAATTGACCATGATTTTTTGCTCCGCTGCACGTTCGGCTACCCAATTAAAGTGGTTCAACATCGTTTGTCCGTCGTGAAATTCGCCACGCGGAATAATTCTTCCAACGTATCCGGTTTTTACAGCGCCGTATCCATACTTTTTCATAAACGCAAAAGCCCGATCCAAACGGCGCTCGTAATTGGCAACCGATCCCGAGGTTTCGTGATGCATTATCATTTTCACGTTTTTACTTTTTGCGTATTCCGTAATTTCCTTGATGTCGAAATCCGGATAAGGCGTTACAAAATCAAATACATCTTCTTTCCAGTTGCCAAACCAATCTTCCCAACCCGTATTCCAACCTTCCACTAAAACACCATCAAAACCATGCGTAGCTGCAAAATCAATATAGCGCTTCACATTCTGAGTAGTAGCTCCGTGTTTCCCTGAGGCAATTAACTCCTTACCTGTATTTTGTGCGTTTTGTGATCCGGCGTAATCCCAAGTCGATTTTCCAACGTGCATTTCCCACCAAACACCTACGTATTTCATGGGTTTAATCCACGAGGTTTCTTTAATTTTCGACGGTTCGTTCAAATTCAAAATCATTTTCGAACCCACGATATCACGCGCATCTTTACTAATCATTACTGTTCGCCACGGCGTGTTGTAAGGCGCTTGCAAATACGCCTTCTCCCCTAACGGATTTGGCGCCAAAAGTGCTGAAAACAAATACGATTTTGGATCAACCGCTAAATGCATTACTGGATAATTTACCACCGCAGCTTCGAAGATATTAACGTACAAACCGGTAGTCGATTTCAACATTAATGGCGACTGTACCCCGTAGCGCGTAGCAATCGATTTCATGCCAATACCGTTGTTCAAATTCAAATTATCAACATCTATTTTAGAGATTGGCGTTTCGTTGTACACATATTCTTGGCTGTCGAAATCGGCAGGAATCCAAAAAGCTTTGTAATCTTCAGTGAGCTGAAAAGCTGTAAGTTCTTCAGAAACAACAAAATAATTCAGGTTGCTCTGCTTTGGAAACTCGTATCTAAAAGCAATTCCTTCGTCGAAAGCGCGAAAATGAATGTTCATCTGGCGTTTATCTGAATCGCGCAATAAATTAAAAACCACCTCATTATAGTTGTTTTTTATGTTGCTAACTTCACCGAGAACCGGTTGCCAAGTGGTGTTTTCCGAACTTCTAGATTCGCCAACAACACGAAATCCGGTACTAAAATCGCCAATATCTTTGAGCTTGAATCCGAGTCGACTTACATCAACCACTACTTTGTTTTCGAATCTGACCTCATAAGTCAGTTGATCTTTTGCTGAGAATGTCACGGTAATTTTCCCGTTTGGCGACTTAAGTGTCTGTGCCTGCATAACCGAAGTTAAAATGAGTACTAATGGAAGAAATCTTTTCATAACCTAATTTAGATTGCGCTAAAAATAGGGCTTTTTTGCGGAAAACATATTCTAGAAAAAAATATGGTTCACAATTTGGGCGCGCCGGCAAAACTTTTTAGTGGAAATACCGTGTTGTTTTGCCGTCCCGTTTTCCGCTGTAGTCCTCGCTTCGTCGTGCCTCCTTGCTGTGGGCTGCCGCTTCAACCGGTCGCGCGGGCAAAGTGCACGAACAATTGTGGCTAGAAAACGCGTTGAATAAAAAACGTGCTATGTAAACAAAACGATGATTCTTAGATTGTTAATAACCGAACTAAACGATTATAAACGTTTAAACACGGTAAAAATTCGTCTGCCAAAAATCGATTTTGTATTTTTAAACCGGAGGCGGGCTGGAGGCCCCGGAGCGTTGCTTTACCCTTTTTTGCGATTTTATCCACAAAAGCCGCTTCAATATTCAGAATTTTCGATTTATAAAATTTTTGACTCTGATCAGTTTTTTTTGCTTCGTCGGTCAATCTAGACGTTTTGGCCATCTTGAATATCAAATTTGGTTCTAGCTTGTTGGCTGGTATGGATGCTAATTCCCTGTTTTATCTACGAACTACTCTTCAAATCCAGTAATTCATGCCAATTAAAATGTTCATAACCAACCTAAACGTTT
>CALRVY020000050.1:0-17827 GCA_943371725.1 Pseudanabaena sp. UWO311
CTTTCGGACTATTCAACTGAAACAAGAATGAGGTTTTCTCCTTTTCATAAACCAATTTTTCAAAAGCTAATGAAGAAGAACGCACATGACCCGTTTTTCCGCGAAAGCTCACTTTAATAAACTGCGGCTTTATTGCTCGTAAACTATCTTGGATCAGATAGTCGTTTTCTAAGATAACTGCCTCTCCTAAAGGAATTTCTATCAAGGTTTTGGAAGACAAATTTGCTTGCACTTTCAAGGCACATGTCTCATCGAAAATATAAACTTTTTCGCCTTTTTTAATGGGTTCATACACAGCGAATACCTTTTCTGCACTCTGACTAAAGCCGAAGTTGTATAACAAAAAGAAAACAACAACAAAAATGTAGTTTTGAGCGCGCATAGGTGCTGTTCGTTAAGCTGTTAATTGCGCTTGTCTTCGCCCCAAAGCAGTTTTTCGCGCAAGGTTTTTAAGAAGGTTTCTTCGGGGAATTCAATCATTTTTAAAGTAAAAGCTGCCTTTTCGATGATGAGTTCCGTTTCGTTTTGCACAGAAAAACTCTGCGCATCTAGCGAAACTAAGTGCTGCGATTCTCGGCCACTTACGCGCAAACGTATTTGTGTCGAATCGGGAATAACCATCGGACGCGCATTCAAATTGTGTGGCGCAATGGGTGTAATCACAAACCCAGCAACGGCTGGCGTTAATATGGGTCCGCCGCAACTTAACGAATAGCCGGTAGAGCCCGTTGGCGTTGCAATAATTAAACCATCTGCCCAATACGATGTGAGAAATTCGCCATTCAAGAACGTATCGACGGTAATCATCGATGCGCTGTCTTTGCGATTTACCGATATTTCATTCACCGCAAAATTGGTTTGTATGCCTGTGTCTGCGGGCAAATTACCGTGGAGCTGCAATAAGCTTCGTTCGGAAATACTGTACTTTCTGTCGAGCACCAATTGCAAAAAAGCATCAATATTTTCTTTCGGAACTTTCGCTAAGAAACCCAAACGACCTGCATTCACACCTAAAATAGGAATGCCTTTGTCTTGCACTAACATTGCTGCGCGCAAAATCGTTCCGTCGCCTCCAATACTCAACATTAAATCGGTGTCTGGTTCTAAATCGTCGGATTTGGTAAAAGTACGATAGCTTTTTTTCAGGATTTCTTTCTCATACAAAAGTGCTAAAAACGAAGCTTCTATAACCAAATCAACCTGGTTGGCATTCAGGAAAACAAAGATGTCGCGAATAATGGGTTCGGTGCTGTTTTGGTAGTATTGACCGTAGATCGCAATTTTCATAAGCAGTCTTTTACAGCTTAAATATTTAAATACCGGTCTAAATACTCAGAGCGTTCGCGTAAGTTATTAATGTAGTCGTCCTCTTCGTGCTTGCTCACAATTTCGTATTCGTATCTGCGAAAAGTAGCAATTAATTCATTAATGCTTCCTTGCGAAACTTTTACGGTAACTTCGGCAAATTGGTTGTCGAGAAACGAAATAAAAGCACCCAACAACTTCACGTTATTGCTTTCTACAATCTGTACGATTTGTCCCATGCTGTAGTCGCGAACGTCTTTCTTCACAACCAAAATACCGCCCGTTTCCTTCAAAAAAGGCGTCTCATGGAACAAAGAAGTAACTTCGGTAAGTTCGTAATAACCTGAATATTTGTTTTCATCGGTAAGTACCGGAACAACATTGGTGTGATTTTTCGCAAAAACTTCCAACACATCAAGCCAAAACATCGAGTCGCGAACAAAAAAGCCTTCCAAACTGTATTTGTAATCCGAAACGATTTTCGACGTATCAAAAGTTTCAGCATCTTCCGCTGCAATCGAACCAATGTACACATCGTCTTCCATTACCGGAAAGTGCGAAAAAAGTTGCTCAGCGAAGAAATCCTGAACGCTTTCGATAGACTCATTCGAAGCAAATGGCTTCAAATCTTTCGACAATAAATTTCCAATTTCAGTCATGTGCTGTCTTTACCTCTGCAAAATAATTAAAAATACGCGAATCACAGGACGAAAGGTTTTAATTTTGGCAGACTTTTAATAATGCCGATATGACAAAACTGAGTGTGAACGTAAATAAAATTGCCACCTTGCGCAATGCACGTGGCGGAAATGTGCCCGATTTATTGAAAACGGCCGCAGACATCGAACGATTTGGCGCACAAGGTATCACCATTCATCCGCGTCCGGACGAACGACATATTAAGTATCAAGACGCGCGCGACCTAAAGAAAATAGTGACCACCGAACTCAATATCGAAGGAAATCCGGAACAGTCGTTTATCGATTTGGTTTTGGAAGTGAAACCACATCAGGTTACTTTAGTTCCCGACGCGCCCGACGCCATTACTTCAAATGCCGGTTGGGATACGATTACGCACAAAACCTTTC
This sequence comes from Pseudanabaena sp. UWO311, assembly GCA_943371725.1. Lineage (GTDB taxonomy): Bacteria > Bacteroidota > Bacteroidia > Flavobacteriales > Flavobacteriaceae > Flavobacterium. The sequence goes on from CALRVY020000050.1 coordinate 2,394, forward strand.
TTTTCGAAATGGTTCAACTATTTAAATCGCACGGTATCCGAACCTCGATTTTCGTTGATCCGGTTTTGGAAATGATCGATGGCGCAGCAGCTACAGGTGTCGATCGAATCGAATTGTATACCGAAGCGTACGCAAAACACTTTCCACAAGATCCCAATCAGGCCATCGCTAGTTATGCCGCTGCAGCCAAACGCGCGAACGAATTACAACTTGGCATCAACGCCGGACACGATTTAAGTCTAGAAAACATACAGTTTTTCAAACAACACATTCCGGGCTTGCTCGAAGTGAGTATCGGGCACGCGCTCATTAGCGAAGCTTTGTACCTTGGACTTGACAATGTCGTAAACATGTATTTACACCGACTAAAATGAATCCAATTTTAAATAGTATCATCACCGGAAACGGAACGCCTTTAGTTATTATTCACGGATTTTTAGGTATGTCCGACAATTGGAAAACCTTCGCCAATCAAATGGCCGAACGCCAATTTCAGGTACACGCCGTGGATTTGCGCAATCACGGTAAAAGCTTTCACAGTGCCGATTGGAACTACGATTTTATGGTAAACGATTTGCGCCAATACATGCAAGCACATCAAATCGAGAAGGCGCACATACTTGGGCACTCCATGGGTGGAAAACTAGCTATGATTTTTGCCGCTACGTATCCAGAATTGGTAAACCGATTGGTAGTTGCCGATATTGCGCCACGATATTACAAACCGCATCACGACGATATCTTAAACGGACTCGCAGCAGTTGATTTTTCCAAAAAACCGAGTCGTCAGGAAGTCGACGAGCTGCTCCAAAGTTATATTCCCGATTTTGGAACACGACAATTTTTGCTAAAGAGCTTGTATTGGATTGAACCCGGACAACTCGCTTTCCGATTTAATCTACCTGTTTTTCTTGCCAATAAAGAAGCTGTTGGCACACAAGTCAATGCCGAAGCGCATTTCCAAATGCCAACGCTATTTGTGCGCGGCGGCGAATCAAAGTACATTCAAGAGCGCGACGAGGCCGACATTCAACGGCAGTTTTCCGACGTGCGTATCGAGACTATTGCAGGTGCCGGACACTGGCTACACGCCGAAAAACCAGCCGAATTCTTTCAAATCGTTTCTTCTTTCTTATCCTAAATACCATGAAGTATATTTTAAAACTTGTTATTTCTGCCGTTGCGGTTTTAGCGCTAAGCTACCTTTTGCCCGGCGTGCGTGTCGAAGATTTACAAACCGCACTCATTGTAGCGCTTGTGCTGAGTTTACTCAACATGTTTGTAAAGCCCATCTTGCTTTTGGTTACGTTACCCATCACTATTTTTACTTTGGGAATCTTCTTACTCTTTATCAATACCATCATTTTATTAATCTGCGACTCCTTAGTAGACGGATTTACATTGAACGGTTTTTTCGCCGCATTTGTTTTTAGCTTGTGTTTGTCGCTCATCCAATCGCTGACCTCGAAACTGCTGTAAACAGAACGAGTCTGAATTGGGTTTTGTAGAAGAAATTCTACTACTTTATCCGTACCTTTAAGTTTGTTTGGAAGCAGTTTTAGCTGAAACCGCTTTTCCAGTTAAAACCAACTTTATGGAAAAAGCAGCCACTTCTCAGATTACCATCGACAATTATTTGAAGAAGCATTACATGCACCGCAGCAATTGGTTACGCGCTGCCGTTTTGGGTGCCAACGACGGTATTATTTCGATTTCAAGTTTAGCGGTAGGCGTTGATGCTGCCGGAACTCAGCGCGAAGAAATTACATTGGCAACCTTTGCGGGTCTGGTAGCTGGAGCACTCTCGATGGCAGCTGGCGAGTACGTTTCGGTGAGTTCGCAAACCGACACCGAGCACGCCGATATTGCTCGTGAAAAAAACGAACTGCGCGATCAACCGGAAGCCGAACTCGAAATTCTGACGCAAATTTTTGAAAAACGCGGCCTCAAACGCGAAACAGCCCTTTTAGTTGCGAACGAATTAACCGAAACCGACGCACTTGGCGCGCATATTCGCGAAGAATTAGGCATCAACGAAATTTCTCAAGCCAATCCCATTCAAGCCGCTTTTGCATCGGGGTCGGCATTTACAGCAGGCGGTTTATTGCCGCTACTGGTGGTGTTACTCGCACCGCTAACTGCTCTGCAATACAGTTTATACGCAAGTACGCTACTATCGCTTATGATTTTAGGAATCGTTTCGGCGCGTGCCGGAGGTGCTAACGTTCAAAAAGCCGTTTTGCGCATCACTATTTGGGGAGTCATTGCCCTAGGCTTGAGTGGTCTGGTGGGTTACTTATTCGGTGTTAGCGTTTAACGACTATTTAGTCTGACTTAAAAAATGCAGCGATTTTGCCTTTTTGTAAAGCAGTACACAACAAATAAATGTACTTTTAAGTCGGAAGTTTTTTGAATGTCATTTTCTGTAACGCGCTGTTTTTATTTGTGTTAGTATTTGTAAGTCAACGATTTTTTTTGAATGAGCATCAAATTATTCTTCTTGTTTTTAATTTTTAATATGTAGTTTTATGAATGCAGCACATTGGCATCTAGCCGTAAATCACCTACCGTTAATCTTTCCCATCGCCGGACTTTTGGTTTTAGCCATCGGGTTTTTCACCAAATCCGAAGTGGTAAAACGCACCGCTTTATTTCTTTTTGTTGTAGGTGCACTAACTGCTTTTGCAGGAATGAACACCGGCGAAAGAGCCGAAGAATTTGTTGAAGAATTACCTGGTTTTTCGCACGATTATATTCACGAACATGAAGAAGCTGCCGAGCGTTTTGCACTTGTGGCGTATGCTTTAGGCGCCGCATCGCTTTTTGGTTTATGGGCCAGTTACAAGCGCAAAGGTTTTGCTCGCGTCCTTTTTGTTGGTTTATTTCCTTTGGCACTAGCCGCTTTGTGGATGGGTCGCGAAACAGGCACCAGCGGAGGTGAAATTCGCCATACCGAGATTCGAGAAACGGCTAATCAAACGCCAGCAACTACCGAATCGCAAGAAGCCGAAGCCGAACACGAATAGTTTTTTGGGTGTGCCGCCGCAAACGCAAGTGCTTGAAAGCAAGATAGCAACTGCGGCGTCGCGCCCTTTGTTGCAATTCCGTCACGGGCGCAGCAGCGTTTTAACCTGAGTTCGATTTAAAAATTACAGTCAGAAAACAGATAAATGGTTGACTACAAGGCAGAATTGTTTTGGGATACTATAGTATCGCAAAAAATTCTAACGAATTAGGCGACCGTTTATCTGTTTAGCGCCTGGTTCGTTCATTTCTAACGATAGTAGATTTTACAATCTATTTATTTTCAGCGTTCTGACAAAGATTTTTAATCGAACTCAGGTTTTTAGGTCGCGCTACGGGCTTCCGCTGGTCGCCGTATCGCTTCCAAAACGCTACGCTGCGCCCGTTCCTGCATTTTCACGGCGGTCGCTCACACGGCAATCGTTACCGGAAACGAACGTCTTTGGCGAACGTTTCTCTGCGTGAAGGGCAGCAGCGGAAAACAATTGCAGCCTTTTTGCCAAAACCGACGCCGCTGCATTTGCGACCAACGGAAGCACAAGGAAGCGGCAGACGGTTGGCAAAAGGGCAAAATTTTTGTAGCGTATGACCTGACGGCGGTGGTTTTGTTTTTCATTGACGCACGAACGTCCGCCGGCACGCCCAAAAACAGAGGAAAGCGCAAGGGCTAAAAAATCGATTTGAATTAACGCGAGTTCGATGTAAAAATTGAAGTTAGAAGTCATTTAAACTGTTGATTTCAAGGCGTATTTTTTTAGGATACCGAGGTATCCCAAAAAAATACAACGACGAAAGCGACCGTTTAAATGGCTAGCTTTAAAGTGGTAAGCGACGATTTTTTATAATTACAATGAAACCTTCATTTTACGCGATCTAACAAAGATTTTTATGTTGAACTCACGTTAATTACTATTTTTGCCGCACATAACACGCAAAATGACTTTAAAAAAGGCCTACTTACTTATTTTTAGTATTTTAATCATCGATCAAGTTTCGAAGATTTACGTAAAAACGCATTTTCTGCTTCAAGAGAAAATTCACGTAACAGGTTGGTTTAAGCTGTTTTTTATCGAAAATAGCGGCATGGCGTGGGGTACCGAAATTCCGGGCGATTACGGGAAGTTGGTGCTTACTTTGTTCCGAATTATTGCGGTTTTTGGCATCGGTTGGTGGCTGTACGATTCGGTTCACAAAAAAGCCAGCAATTACCTTATTGTGGCTATTGCGCTCATTTGGGCTGGTGCATTTGGCAACATCATCGACTCGGTGTTTTATGGCGTATTTTTTAGTGAAAGTACCACTACCGATCTAGCGGTTTTTATGCCAGCGGAACCTTATGGCAGCGTGTTTCACGGCAAAGTGGTCGACATGCTGTACTTTCCGTTTATCGAAGATTATGTACTTCCCGAATGGTTACCTATTTGGGGTGGAAAGACATTCACTTTTTTCAATGCTATTTTTAATTTCGCCGATATGGCGATTTCGACTGGTATCGGTATTTTGTTGGTTTTCAATAAAAAATCGTTTGCACCTCCAGCAGGCGAAGGGAATTTGGCTTCTTAGTTCATGCGTTTTTCCGTCAGGTATTTCCAGTAGCGGCGCGGTACGTGTTGCAAGTGTAATTTCATGTTTTTACGTGCCGGAATGTTGGTGCTTTTAAAATAATCGTTCCAAAGTAAGGCGTACAAATTCTCTTTTTCGTGCAAGAGTTCCTTGTCCTTCATCTTCGGCGCGTGCTCAAAAACTACTTCGGTAACCTGATTCAAATCGTAGTAAAATCCATAGTTTCTTTTCAAGTCGTAGATGATCCATTTCTGGTCGGCGTAGCGGTTTTTGAAAAAGTAAATTACCAGTGGAATAACATTAAAATCGGGTTCTACGCCAGCGTAAAATAGGCCGTCGGCCGTTTCTTCAAAGCGAATAAACGCCTTCATGCGGTGGCGCTCGCGACTCACACTTTTGTCGATTTTTGACAACGCCATCAATGCCGGATGCCCGTAATTATTCTCGATGTTCTCGGCACTGTCGAAACAGTAGCAAATGAATTCCAAAATATTTTGAAACGCTTCTTCGAGTTCCGACAAAAAACAGCAGTACAAGCGTTGTTGCCACGTTACGGAGAGCTTTTTTTGCAACGCATTCCAAACGCGACCCGCTTTTTCATCGGTGGTTTGCACGTGGTGTATGTCGGCTAGCAATTGCGGTTGGTGCTTTGATTCGGATTCAAGTATTACGTCTTTGAATTTGCGTTCGTACTTGTCGAATACTGCACTTAAAATTCCTTCAAAACTGCCATCGAAAACAAGTATCGTCATGAGAATAAGCTCAATTGATTTTGCGGTGTTTTCAAGTATTTGCTGTTCGAGTCTTGCAAAATTTGCGCTTTTACCTGGTGTGGTTCTGGATTTGCTAACTGGATTACACTATCGGCACAGCGAATAAAATGTTTGGCTCGGTTGTAGGCAATACCCATTTTCCGAAGTTGGTCGGAACGCAAACGTCCGAACTTGCGCGCTTGCACAATTTTCTGAGCCGAACCAACGCCAATTCCGGGCACGCGCAAAATCATGTAATAATCGGCGGTGTTTATATCCACAGGAAATAAGTCGGGATTGCGTAAGGCCCAGCTCAATTTCGGATCGATATCTACGTCGAGATGCGGATTTTTCTCGTTGAGTATTTCGCGGACGTTAAATCCGTAGAAACGCATCAGCCAATCGGTTTGGTAGAGTCGGTTTTCGCGCAGTAAGGGCGGTTGCGAGCCAATTTGCGGCATTCGGCTGTCGTAACTAATCGGAATATAACCGGAGTAGTACACGCGTTTTAAATCGAACGAGCGGTAGTATTGATCTGCCGAATACATGATTTCCATGTCGGTTTCGGGTGTGGCGCCAATCACCATTTGTGTGCTTTGTCCGGCGGGCACAAATTTGGGTGTCGATTTGATCAGTTTCTTTTCGTCTTTAAACGCAATAATGCTGTTTTTGATGAATCCGAGTGGTTTTTTTACTTCGTCGTGCGATTTTTCTGGCGCCAATAATTTGAGTCCGTTTTCGGTGGGCATTTCTAGATTAATGCTCATCCGATCGGCGTACAAACCGGCTTCGGTGAGTAGTTCTTCGCTGGCGCCGGGTATGGTTTTTAGGTGAATGTAGCCGTTGAATTTGTGTTCGAGGCGGAGTTTTTTCGCGATTCGTACCAGACGTTCCATGGTATAATCGGCGTTTTTGAAGATACCCGAACTGAGAAACAAACCTTCGATGTAGTTTCGTCGGTAAAAACTCATGGTTAGATCTACGACTTCATCAACGGTAAAAGCGGCTCGTTTAACATCATTTGATTTTCGCGAAACGCAAAAGGCACAGTCGTAAATACAATGGTTGGTCAGTAGAATTTTGAGTAACGACACGCAGCGACCGTCTTCGGTATAGGTGTGGCAAATACCGGAAGCGCTGGAGTCGCCCAGGCCTTTGTTGGTATTTTTTCGGTTGCCTCCGCTGGAAGAGCACGAAACGTCGTATTTCGCTGCATCGGCTAAGATGCTTAGTTTTTCTCTAATCCGATCCCACATAGAATTATGTTTGGGAACAAATTACAAAACGGCATTTAAGCGGTTTGGGAACAATTGTTAAAAGTTGTTTTGGTACTGAATTTTGAGATAAAATGTAGCAATGGGGATTTGAAACCGCTAATCGTACACATTATACACATACCGCACATCGCTGTAGTTCACATAAATTTGTTTGCGATTGTTTTGCTTTTTGCGGGTTATGATTTCTACTTCTACTTGTGCACCATCTAAATTTGCGCATCGAAAACCAATCACAATATCATCGTCGGTTTCAATTTTTTCGGCGTATTCCATAATTTCGAAAACCTGAATCTCTTTTGAAGCTATGATAATTCGTTCTTTCTTGCCATCGAGCGTAATTACTACGGTCGACTCTTCAAAAGGCGTCCACTTGCTCCAGGAATCGTTATCTAAGCGTTCGGTTAAACTAAAGCTTGTTGCTTTGAATCGATAAACTTGCGCTTGTAGTAAGGTGGGTAAGCAGAGTAGCAACAACAACCAATATTTTTTCACGTTCTTTTATTTTTCGTTTACAAATATATCATTTGCGCGGTCTGTATCGGCAACAAATCCATCGGGATCCAGCAGCACGCGTTTTAAATCTGTAAACAAAACGTTGGTTTTAATTCGGTATTGTGGCATTGCCCAAGGCCATTCGGGCTGTACTGTTCCAACAGGATTCGGTGCACCATGCATTTCCCGAAGCGGAATGTAATATTGTTCGGTGCGCCCGTCTTTTAATTCAACGAGTACTTGCTGCGGCATAGGCATTAAGCCTTTTCGCGTCACAAGTATTTCCGCGCGTCCGTTTTCGTCGGAAGTTGCCGTTACGGCGTAGTCAATTTTATTGGTGGTTTGTGTCCAATCGGTAACAAACCAATCGAGTTGTACGTTGTTTTGTTTTTCCAGGATGCGCACCAAATCATTTGGCGTTGGATGTTTGAATTTAAATGCATCAAAAAACGTCTTCAAGCCTTTTATCAATTGATCTTTACCTAATAAATATTGCAATTGTGTCAGGAAAAGCTGTCCTTTAAAGTAGGAAGCCACGCTGTACGAACGGTTTTCTTCAAACCGATCGGCATGAGTTGTTAACGGTTGTTCTTTGCCAGAATTTTGCAACTTAGCTACCGCGGTATAAGCGCTTGCGAACGGATTTTTAGCGGTATTTTTGTTTAACTCGGCAATCGCTAAATCTTCAATGTACGAGGTAAATCCTTCGTCCATCCAGCCGTATTTACTTTCGTTACTTGCCAATAATCCTTGAAACCAAGCGTGTCCCATTTCGTGTGCGGTAACTCCCAACAATCCGTCGTATTTGCCTTCTCCCAAAATTAGGGTGCACATTTGGTATTCCATGCCGCCATCGCCACCTTGAATGATGCTGTATTGCTTATACGGATAGGTTCCAATAAGTTCATTGAAAAAGTTCATCACGCGAACGGCATCGGGTTGCAAGCGCTTCCAGTTTTCTAAGATTTTTGGATTGTCTTTGTATAAAAAGTGCAAAACCGTTCCGTTGTCGAGTTGTGCTTGGTCGTGAATGTACTTATCGTCGGCGGCCCAAGTGAAATCATGTACTTTTTCGGCTTTGAAATGCCACACCAGTTTGCCATCGCGACGCACGTTTTGCTTGAATTTTGTACTGTAACCGTGACCAATTTCGTTCGGATTTTGTAAAATGCCCGTTCCGCCAATGGTGTAGTTTTTATCGATGGCAATCTTCACATCGAAATTGCCCCATTCGCCGTAAAATTCGCGAGCAATATAGGCGTTAGCATGCCAGCCTTCGGTATCGTAAGCTGCAATTTTCGGATACCACTGACTCATCGAAATGGCAATTCCTTCTTTGTTATTGCGTCCGGAGCGACGAATTTGCACAGGCAGTTGCCCTTTAAAATTCCATTTAAACGTAACTTTTTCTCCTGCTTTTATCGGTTTGGATAGCAGCAATTGTGCTAAAGTTCCTTTTTGAAGCACGGTAATTTTTTGTCCGTTGCAGCTTACATCGGCTAACTCCAGCAAACCAATTTCGTTTGGTTGTAGCTTAGCAATTCGGCTTTCAAAACGTTCTTTGTCGCCTTCTTTAATGCCTGTAGCCATACGCCGGTCTGGATCGGGAATGTTTTGTAAACGAATGTCCATTTCGCTCCCAGGTTGAAACGCGTTGGGATATAAATGAATGAAAACGGTGTTTAAATCGTCGGGCGAGTTATTTGTGTACACCACGGTTTGCTCACCAGAATATTGAAAGCTTTTTACGTCAAAGTCGACGTTTATTTTGTAATCCACGTGTTGCTGCCAAGGATGTGTAGCTTGAGCAAAAGTTAAACCGCACGAAAGCAGTAAGAGCGAAAAGTACTTCATCATCGCTAATTAGAATAAGCTGTTTGTAAAAAGAGCCGCTTTTCAGCAGCTCTTTTCGAAATAATATTAACCTTTTATTTCCTTTATCTTTCCTTTCGAAACTTGTTCGGCCATTTTTAAAGCGTTGTATGCATTCACAAATTTACCGCTCACCGAAAGTGAACTGTAGTCTTTCAAGCCGCCGTTTTCGCCAGCCATTACTTTCTGATCTACTTTAGTTCCCGAAGCCATAATGATTTGCTTCACTTGCTTAGCCGATAATTTTGGATAGTACGAACGAATTAAAGCCGCAACACCAGCAACGTTTGGCGAAGCCATAGAAGTTCCTTGCAAAAATTGGTACGATTCTTTCGGAGTCGTCGCATAAATCTGAACACCCGGTGCAAAAATATCTACATTTAATTGTCCGTAGTTTGAGAAATCGGCAACAATGTTTTCGCCGTACGCCGGATTCAAAGCGCCAATGGTAAGTACATTCGCTGCAAATTCTGTTTTCTTATCGTCAGAGTCGTTCGGGAAATTGTCTTCCACATCAATGTCTTTCGCGTCGTTACCCGCTGCGTGTACAATTAGTACGTCTTTCTTTTCGGCGTATTTAATGGCATCGTACACCCATTGTTTGTGTGGCGAAAAACTTTTTCCAAATGAGCAGTTAATCACTTTTGCACCATTATCTACAGCATAGCGAATAGCCAAAGCAATATCCTTATCGTACTCATCGCCATCCGGAACTGCTCTACAAGTCAAAATACGAACGTTATCAGCAACACCATCGCCACCCATGCCGTTGTTGCGCGATTGTGCTACAATACCGGCAACATGCGTTCCGTGTAAAGCTTCGTCTTTATCCGGCCCAATAACGTTATTATCGCCGTATTTGGTGTCTTTTAAGTCGTTCGGGTTGTCGCCCAAAGTTTTTCTATAATCTACAAAACCTGCACCCGACGCAGTAGTCGAAGCTTCGTCAAGTTGTTTTTTAATTTCTTTCAGCAAATCAGCAACAGGCATACCGTAACCCAACATCTGTGTCATGACCATTTTGGCACGAACTACATCTTTATCTGTAGAGGTAATGGTTTCCAAGTCTTCTACAGTGTAGATTTCCTTTTTCAACTCTTTCTGAAGTAAAGCGTCGGCTTTTGTAGTGCCTTCCAATGCTTTCTCCATTTGCGTCTTCATCATTAACGATTCTTCAAACTTGCTATCAAACTGCTTTTTCGCTTTTTGATAGGTAGCATCGTCAACTAAATTTTTGTCGTTGGCAATACGCGCGTATTCGTAGTTTTCTTTGGTAATATTTCCTAAGAAATTCCAACCGTGCATATCGTCTATGTAACCGTTTTTATCATCGTCAATGCCGTTTCCAGCGATTTCTTTTTTGTTAGTCCATACAACCGACTGTAAATCCGGATGCTCAATATCAACTCCAGAATCGATAATTCCAACAATAACAGCTGTCGATTTCTTCCCTTTCAGCAATTCTGCGTAAGCACGGTCTACACTCATACCCGGAACGCTGTCTTTTTCCATGTCAAGATGGCTCCAGCGCTTGAGTTCGTTTTCAGTTAACTGCGCTTTTTTAGCGGTGTAACTTTGTGCATTCGCCTGCGTTGCGCACAAAAGGCTCAGAGATGCGAATAATACAAATCCGCTTAATTTTATTTTTTGCATGAGTCTAAATTAATATTGTGTAACAAATGTAGCAGAGTTTCCGAATTAGCGATTGCTATTAACGTAATTTTATAAACGCCATTTTACAAAACGTCGCTTAGCGCAAAAACGTCTTTCAAGCGCACGCCTTTTTCGGTGTCTTGCAGGTTTATAATCGGATTGTGTGCGTCGTGTTCCATAAACAAATACCAGTTTTCGCGAACGGCAAAATCGTAAAAGGCTTGCTTTTCGGGCATGGTTAACAGCGGTCGCGTGTCGTATCCCATCACGTATGGCAACGGAATATGTCCGGCTGTCGGGAGCAAATCGGCCATAAATGCAATTTTTTTGCCTTGGTACGTAATAACGGGTATCATCATTTGATCGGTATGTCCGTTGGCATAAAAAATCTCAAATCCGAGTTCTTGCGAAAAGGCGAGCGTTTCGGTAGGTTCGTTGATAAAGTAAAGCTGACCCGCTTCGGCAATGGGTAAAATATTTTCATTTAAAAACGAAGCTTTTTCACGAGCGTTGGGTTTGGTTGCCCATTCCCAGTGGCGCTTGTTGGTCCAGTATTTGGCGTTTTTAAAGGTGGTTTCGTAGCCGGTTTTGCTGGCATTGTGCGAAACAGCGCCGCCGCAATGGTCGAAGTGCAAGTGCGTTAAAAACACGTCGGTAATGTCATTGGCATGAAATCCGGCGTTTTTGAGCGATTGATGCAATTCGTGATCGCCCCACATGTTGTAAAATCCAAAGAATTTCTCCGATTGTTTGTTGCCCATGCCCGTGTCTATTAAAGTAAGGCGGTTGCCGTTTTCAATCAGTAAGCAGCGGGCAGCGAGGTCAATTTGGTTGTTGTTGTCGGCAGGATTGGTCTTATGCCACAATACTTTCGGGACTACACCAAACATGGCACCGCCGTCGAGTTTAAAATTTCCTGCTTCAATGGCATGTAGTTTCATGAATCGTTTTTTATGCGCTAAAGGTAGGTATTTGCGAGTTTATTTTTTGGGCGCCCGGGCACGCCATCGCTCATACTCCTCGCCACAAAAGCCACCGATTGTGCGTCATGTAAAAGAGGTTCCGGCTTTTGCGGCTGTGGGGTAACCGCTCTGTCGTTGGCGCGGCAGCCGTCTTTGAAGGAGCGTTTCAAACCGTTTTTAAACCGGTTCCAATGTTAAATTTATCGCAATGTTACCAAATTGTTAAGCCAATGTGTTGCGTATGTAAATTAATTGTTATCTTTGAGTTATTAATTTAAAGTTCAACTCATATGAAAACGATGTTTGTTTGGAGCGCGCTATTGATGTTCGCTGTTGGTTTTTCGCAAGGAATTGCGCCAAAGCATGAGGTAGTTGACAATTTGGTTAAATCAACGTATTACCACGATAACGGTCAGATTGCACAACAAGGTTATTACAAAAACGGAAAAGTTCACGGTCAGTGGGTGTCGTACGATGCAGCTGGCAATAAAGTAGCCATGGGAACTTATAACGAAGGCGAAAAAACTGGAAAATGGTTCTTTTGGAATCAAAACAGCCTCAGTGAAGTAGATTATTCGGCTTCGCGTGTTGCCAAAGTAAAAAACTGGAAGCAAGATGCTGTGGTGGTAAGGAATTAAACTAACTAATCCAATTATTGAAAAAGCACTGTCGAAAGAGGGTGCTTTTTTGTTTGATGGAATATAGAAATGAGTCGGCTTTCTAGTAGTTTGTGCGTAAATTTACTATGTTCGAATTTGTAAAAAATGCAAAATGAAAGCAGTTACTGTCTCAACTTTCCGCAAGCATCTAAAAAAGTACCTTGCTGAGGTGGCCGATTCGCAAGATGTACTCTTTATTTCCCGAAAGCAAGATAGCGATGCCGTAGTATGCCTATCGTTACAAGAATACAATTCTATTGTCGAAACGGGTTATCTGTTGTCTAGTAAAGCTAATGCAGAACAACTTTTCGAGTCAATTCAACAAGCGGAGCAGGGCGAGTATTTTTGCGTTGCTATTTAGCTTGATTTTTTCCAAGTTTACCGCCATGATTATGAAAGTGCTTCTTTTTTCAATTCTTTTCAGTGGATTTGCTGTCTCGCAAGTTCAGATAAAAGATTGTGAAACGGGCAAGTTGTTATCTAATCGAGATTTTTACGATTTGAAAGGGAGAAAATATACCACAGACGTGCAAGGCAATCTAACTTTTTCGAGCAACGAACCGCTCTTAAAATTAGTAACTACAAATTACGATACGTTGGTAATTCGACCACAATCCGTTGAAAAGCGCTATTGCTTGAACGAGCTGCCGATTAATCTCGAAGAAGTTACAATTAAGAAACTACAGTTTAGCCGTTTTCAAACTTTTGGATTTTTGAAGCAAAGAAAGACGCTTCTGCCTTTTGAATTGAAACAATGGCTTGGTAAGGAGGCAAGAAGTGGCGCTGCCACTTACATTGAAGTGGGCGAAGAACCATACAGCCTTGCAAAGCTATTCGTTGGAATTGTTTATGAACCGGAGATTAAGGAACTCGACGTGCGTATTTTTGATTTTGATCCGAATGAGGAAAAGCTTGGCCAACAATTGTTCGACGGAGAACTCAAGGCGGTCTACAATAAAAAGTTACGTGTCTATGAAACCGATGTTTCTGATTATCGCATTCAAGGACGTTCGAGAGGATTTTTACTTGTCATCGACAATTTATCAACAGGTAAAAGTCTTCAGTTAAAACAAGGAATAGGGAAAGGGAGTTGCCAATCGTTTACCTTGTTTAACAGCATCAAAGACGGATATTCTAAGCTTATTCCGCTTCATCACGATTATCCAATTAACTTTGAAATGGCTGCTGAAGTTAAAATTTGTAAGTAGCGAAATTTTAGATTAGCGCACTTTCCTGCGTGAAGGACAGCAGCGGAAAACAATTGCAGCCGTTTTGCCAAAACCGACGCCGCTGCATTTGCGACCAACGGAAGCACAATGCAGTGGCAGACGGTTGGTAAAAGGGCAAAATTTTTGCAGCGTATGGCCTGACGGCGGTGCACATTTGTTTTTGGTGCACATTTATTCCGCCGGCACGCACATATAACCTGAGTTCGATTAAAAATCTTTGTCAGAACGCTTGAAATGAGCAAATGTTGAAATCAAATAGCCATTGAAATGAACAACTGCCAAGCTAAACAGCTAAACGGCTGCCTACTGCGTTAGATTTTTTTGCCATACTACAGTATCCCAAAAAAATCTGCATTGTATTCAACCATTTAGCTGTTTTCTGACTGCAATTTTAAATCGCACTCAGGTTAATAAAAAAACCGACACTTTTCAGTATCGGTTTCTGTATAAAAACGAGTTTCTTTTTATAATTCGAGGGCTTTTTGAGCGTCGCCGTTCATTAATAATTCGAGCGGATTTTCGAGCGCTTCTTTAACAGCAACCAAGAAACCAACCGACTCGCGGCCGTCGATAATGCGGTGGTCGTACGAAAGTGCCACGTACATCATTGGGTGAATTTCGACTTTGCCGTTTACAGCAATTGGGCGCTCGATGATGTTGTGCATACCTAAAATACCCGATTGCGGTGGGTTAATGATGGGTGTGCTGAGCATACTTCCGAAAACGCCGCCGTTAGAAATGGTAAACGTTCCGCCGGTCATGTCGTCTACGGTAATTTGCCCGTCGCGAGCACGTAGTGCCAAACGTTTAATTTCGGCTTCTACACCTCTAAATGTTAAGTTCTCGGCGTTGCGAACTACCGGAACCATCAAACCTTTGGGTCCGCTTACTGCAACTGAAATATCGCAGAAATCATACGAAATTTTATCGTTTCCGTCGATCATCGAATTTACATCCGGATAGAGTTGTAAGGCGCGCACAACCGCTTTTGTAAAAAACGACATGTAGCCGAGGCTTAATCCGCCGTGTTTGGCTTTAAATGCGTCTTTGTATTGGTTGCGAATGATGTTTATTGGCGTCATGTTTACCTCGTTGAAGGTGGTAAGCATGGCGGTTTCGTTTTTAGCGGCTACCAAACGCTCGGCAACCTTACGGCGCAACATCGATAATTTGGTTCTCGATGAGCTGCGGTTTCCACCCGTTGGCGTTCCCATGCTAGCCGGTGCGTTTACGGCGTCGTCTTTGGTAATACGGCCGTCTTTTCCGGTGCCTTTGATGGCAGTTGGATCGAGCTGACGCTCTTCGATAATTTTACGAGCTGCTGGCGATGGCGTTCCTGAGGCGTAAGTTGGTGCAGCTGCGGCTGGTGTGGCGGGCGTTTCTGCTTTTGGCGTCTCTGCTTTTGGAGCTTCGGCCTTAGGAGCCTCGGCTTTCGGAGCTTCGGCTGCTGCTCCGGCTGCTGGTTTTGCTGCTGAGGTGTCGATCAAACAAACTACGGCACCCACAGCTACAGCGTCGCCTTCGGCTGCTTTTAGGGTAATGATACCGCTGGCTTCTGCCGGAAGTTCGAGTGTTGCCTTATCGGAATCCACTTCGGCAATTGCTTGATCTTTCTCGACGTAGTCGCCGTCTTTTACCAACCAAGTTGCAATTTCAACTTCGGTGATTGATTCGCCCGGAGAGGGCACTTTCATTTCTAGGATATTGCTCATTGCGTTACTCTTCAAATTTTAATATTGATATCTGGGATAAATTTAACTAAATAAATTCTTGTCGAAAACCATAGCAATAGCCGCTGCATGACGTTTTTTAGAACGCGCGTAGCTTCCTGCCGCTGGTGCGCTGTATGCTTTTAGCGAAGCCAATCGGAGTTTAATCCAATTAAAATGCATGAGCATAAAGCTGTAAGCACCCATGTTTTTCGGTTCTTCTTGTGCCCAAACGTAATCGT
>CALRVY020000051.1:0-17783 GCA_943371725.1 Pseudanabaena sp. UWO311
AAGACAATTCCGGTACACATACGATTTATGCTCGCGATTTACGTGCCTGTGGCGAAGAATCAACGACCATTACAGTAATCGATTATCCGAAGTTTTTCACACCAAATGGCGATGGATACAACGACACTTGGAATATTTCTACTTTAGAAAATCAAACGGCTGCACGAATTTCGATTTTTGACCGCGAAGGAAAATTACTAAAACAAATTGCAACTACTGGCGAAGGTTGGGACGGAACTTTCAATGGTTCTTCACTTCCTTCTGATGATTATTGGTTTACCATTCAATACTCTGAAGGTGGCGTAAACAAAGAATTTAAAGCACACTTTTCCCTAAAACGCTAAAACAAAAACTAACCAAAACTAAAAACCATGGACTAGCTGTCCATGGTTTTTTTATTGTCGAAAGATCTTTATAAAAACAAAACTATTAACGTGCGTTCGATATAAAATTGAAGTCAGAAAACATTTAAATCGTTAGCTACGAGTCGGTTTCTTTTGAGACACCGAGGTATTTGAAAAAAACAGCGAAGTAAACAACTGTTTCAATAGTTAACTTTAAAAAATGTGAGCTATAATTTTACGTACGCGATAAAAAATCATTTTCAGCGATCTTACAAAGATTTTTATATCAAACTCACCTTATTACCAGAATCAATAAGCAGCAATTCGAATAGACTCTTTTGAACTGTATAAAGCACTATTCTAAAAATTCACAGCTGATAAAAACTGGACGATACCAAACAGGAAGTTAATTACCCGGATACACCATTAAAGCATTCTTAAGAATAGAAACCGCTTCGATTAAATCATCTTTCTTTAAAACATAAGCAATTCGAACCTCGTCTTTTCCAACATTTGGAGTACTGTAAAACCCTGCTGCTGGGGCAACCATCACCGTCGCGCCGTTATGCGAATACGATTCTAAAAGCCATTGTGCAAAGTGATCTGCATCAGCAACCGGGAGCTTCGCAATGCAATAAAACGCACCACGCGGCTTGGCAACTTGAACGCCTTCAATCATACCAAGTTCTGCTACTAATGTATCTCGACGCTCTTTATATTCGGCAACAACATCATCGAAATATGATTGTGGCGTATCCAAAGCAGCTTCGCTAGCGATTTGTGCAAACGTAGGCGGACTCAAACGCGCTTGTGCATACTTCATAGCTGTTTGAATTACCGCTTTATTCTTAGAAACAATACAGCCAATTCGAGCACCACACATACTGTAACGCTTCGATACAGAATCAATCATAATCGCATGCTGCTCGATTCCCGGAAGATTCAATACCGATAAATGCGGTTCATCATCGTAAATAAATTCGCGATAAACTTCATCCGCAATTAAAAATAAATCGTACTTCTTTACGAGTTCTGCCAATTGCATCAATTCGTCTTTTGAATACAAATAACCGGTCGGATTACCAGGGTTACAAATTAAAATCGCTTTCGTTTTTGACGTAATTTTTTTCTCAAAATCGGCTATTGGTGGTAAAGCAAAACCACTTTCAATACCTGAAATTATAGGAACAACTTTTACGCCACTGGCCGTAGAAAATCCGTTGTAATTTGCATAAAACGGTTCTGGGATGATTATCTCGTCGCCAGCGTCCATAGTTACGCCCATGGCAAACAGCAACGCTTCCGAACCACCTGTTGTGATGATAATATCAGCTGTATCAACCGGTAATCCATGCATTTTATAATACGCCGACAGTTTGGTTCGATACGACTCAAATCCAGCGGAGTGACTGTATTCTAAAATCTCAAAGTCGAAATTTCGAACCGCATTTAAAGCTACTTCTGGTGTCTTAATATCAGGCTGGCCAATATTTAAATGAAATACTTTTGTTCCCGCTTTCTTCGCTGTTTCTGCGTACGGAACTAGTTTTCGAATGGGAGACTCTGGCATCGACAAACCTTTAGCTGAAATTGCTGGCATAATTATATTTTTTTGTTTTGCAAATTTGCAACATTTCTAGAATTACAACCAATTTTTATGATTCTATTGTACCTTTAATGCTCAATTAAGCTTTAAAATTGTAAAGCGTTGTTATTTTTTGAAATCGAAAAAATTTCCGAATTGGAACTCGTATTCAAAGATTCAATTTAATCACAACGGAAAAGAAAATCGGATGTATCGCTTTTGAATCATCCCAAAAAACTAAAAATTTGAAATGCTCGATCGTAAGTATTGGTTTTCGCATATCGTTTTGCTAGTTTTATTTATTCCGTATTTAGATGCATTGGGACAAGGTGGATTTACTTTTACCGACAACGCAAAAAAAACGACAATCCCTTTCACCTTAGTCAATAACTTAATTGTTATCGAAGTTCATGTAAACGGGGTTCCGCTTAATTTTTTACTTGATTCCGGTGTAGAAGAAACGCTGCTACTAGATTTAGAGAAAGATCAGGAAGTTTTGCTTGGGCAAGTGGAAACGGTTTCCTTAAAGGGCCTAGGTTCTGATCAAGCTATTAGTGGCTTGAAAGCGTTTGGCAATACTCTGGAAATTAAAAACCTTAAAGCCGAAAACCATCTAATGTACGTTGTCCTTGAATCCAATTTTCGATTTGCAAATACTTTAGGCGTGCCCCTGAACGGAATTCTCGGATATCAATTTTTTCGAAACAACAGAGTCGAAATCAATTATCACAGTAAAAAAATAACCGTCCATAACAACAAATTCAAAACTTCAAAAAACAAGAAAAAACGATTTTTCGGCTTACCAATAAGTATCGAAAACGGAAAACCCTACGCTTTCGCGGAAACTGAAATAGTCGAAAATCACCACAAGGATTCATTAAAATTCTTAATTGATACAGGAAATAGCTCAGCACTTTGGTTGTTTACAGAACATCCGAAAGTAGATACCATTCCTAAAAAACGCTTCAACGACTTTCTCGGACTTGGATTCAGCGGCCCCGTAAATGGCGTTCGTGCACGAATACATCGCATAAAAGTCGGTAATCGTACATTCCAATTTCCCGTTACTGCATTTCCAGATCAAGCTTCGCTAGCCAACGTCAAAATGGCACCAAACCGCGCAGGTTCTATCGGTGGCGACTTACTTCGGCGGTTTCATCTCATTTTTGATTATCCCAATAAAACCTTGTATTTCAAACCCAATTCGCACGCAAAAAGTGAGTTCGAATACAATAAAAGCGGCATTCAACTTCAACAAGCTGGCTTGCGAATGGCCAAAGTTCCAAACAACAAACGCTCAAATATTGCCGCATTAAGGATGAAAATCGGCGAATCAGACGTTTCCTTGCAATACGAATACATACTCACACCTGCTTTTGAAGTGGCTCATTTACGTGAAAATTCGCCCGCTGCAAATGCTGGTGTACAACTAGGAGATATTCTTGTTAGCATCAACGGCAAAACAACCGCACAACTTACACTCGAAGAAGTTTCGCAATTACTCAAATCCAAAAGAGAAAAAACAATCGAATTGGAAGTCGAACGCAAAACCGTCCTAAAATCGTTTCGTTTCCAACTTAAAAATATCCTCGACTAAAACTTTTCTAAATTATAGTTTACTTTTGCGCGAAACAACAACTAGATGAACTCGCAACACAACTCAAGATACGCACAAAGAGGTGTTTCAGCCGACAAAGAAGACGTTCACAACGCAATTAAAAACGTTGATAAAGGACTCTTCCCAAAAGCCTTTTGCAAAATTATTCCCGATTATCTAACTAACGACCCAGAATATTGCATTGTAATGCATGCCGATGGTGCTGGAACCAAATCGTCGCTCGCCTATGCTTACTATAAAGAAACAAACGATATTTCGGTTTGGAAAGACATCGCGCAAGATGCCATTGTAATGAACATCGACGACTTGCTTTGCGTTGGCGTAACCGACAATATTCTGCTTTCATCAACAATCGGCAGAAATAAAAATAAAGTGGGCGGCGAAATCATTGCAGCTGTAATCAATGGAACCGAAGAATTGCTCTTAAAACTGCGAAAACACGGCGTAACCATTCACAGCACCGGTGGAGAAACAGCCGACGTTGGCGACTTGGTACGAACCATTATCGTCGATTCAACTGTAACGGCACGAATCAAAAAGTCGGATGTTATTGACAACGCTAATATCACTTCTGGAAACGTTATTGTTGGATTGGCTAGTTACGGACAAGCAACCTACGAAGACGCTTACAACGGCGGCATGGGCTCAAACGGTTTAACTTCAGCTCGACACGACGTTTTCAACAAAGAAATGGCACGGAAATATCCGGAAACTTTTGATCCTGAAGTGCCGGAAAATTTAGTGTATTCGGGCTCTCAAACGTTAACCTCAACGGTCGAAAATCTTAATATTACTGCCGGAAAACTAGTACTCTCCCCTACCCGAACCTACGCGCCCGTTGTTAAAGCAATTTTTGAACAACTGGGCCGTAAATGCATCAACGGAATGGTGCATTGCAGCGGCGGTGCACAAACTAAAGTTTTGCATTTCGTTGAAAATCTGCACATTATAAAAAACAACTTGTTTCCTATTCCACCGCTCTTTAAATTAATTCAGCACGAATCGCAAACGCCTTGGTCTGAAATGTATAAAGTTTTTAATTGCGGACATCGTATGGAGATTTATTGTAACGCTTCGGATGCTATTAATATAATCGAAATTGCAAATTCTTTTAATATCGATGCGCAGGTTATTGGTCGCGTTGAAGAAGCACCGCATAAAAAGCTAACCATCAGCAGCGAGTTCGGAACTTTTACGTACTAACTTGAATTCGATTTAAAATTTTTTTTTGGGCAAGTCCTGCCGCTGTTTAGTGGAAATACATACCGCGGCAGGTCGCGCTTTTGCTGCAATTCTCAACAAAAAAAGCCGTTCCGGTAGTGGCTGCGTCGGCTCATGAAATCGCCACCGCACCCAAACCGTCACAGGCTTTTTTTAGTTGTTCATTTCCGCGCCAATCGCTCTTGCGGAAAATCGTTACCGGAAATCACATATTTAATACAATTCGAGAATTTGATACGATACGCCATTTACAGAAAAAGTATCGCCGATTTGCTTTCCTAAAACCGCTTCGCCAATAGGCGTTTCCGGCGAAATTCCAATTACTTGATGGCCTTGTATTTCAGTCTTTGGCAACGAAACACCAATAAAAATCTTAAACGAATTTAGGAACACCAAACTTCCCAAACCTACACGTTGGTGCACGGCTGTGGCGTCTATGGCTTTCAAACGCAAATACTGCTGTTGCAACAAAGCTAATTGTTTGTTGATGCGTTCTTGCTCCAATTGCGCCATCGATACGGCGGTTTCGTGCTTGTCTCCTGCACTGCTTTTTGCATCCGTTTGCTCGCCAGCTGCCAGCGCTTGAATCATGTCCGAAAACGCGTCCATCTTATCTTGCAACAACTGCAAGTGATAGTCTTGAAAGTGTTTCTTTACTTGCATTCGAATTAAAAATCGAACTTATACGTAGCTCCTAACAACACCTGAAAGCCCGTAACCGGATGATTTAACCAACGTTGGTAACTCTGATTGGCAATGTTGTTTAATCTTAAAAAAGCGCCCAATTGCTTGTTGTGTTCATACATAATGTGCGCATTCACATCAAAAAACGACTCCAACGTTTTCTTCTCTAATCCGATGCTTATAAATTCCGGATCAGTCTGAAAATCAATTCGTTCACCTACAAAAAACACTTTACTTCCCGCCGACCATTTTGGAGAGAATTTAAAATCTACCGTTCCAGCTAACTGAATTTGAGGCAAGTTCAAAGCTTCTTCCAAAACCGAAGTACTATACGAAGCAAATGTTCCGTTCACACCAAAACGAATCGCTTCCGACAAATCGGCATTTAGTTCTCCATAAAACGAAAGAGTTTTTAATTTATCGTACACTACCGAAAATGAATTCCCATACAAATAAGGTTCATTTCCTTGCATGACATCGTACGAATTAGCTTCAAAAAATGGACGATTATTTTCAATTAGATATGCAGCTCGCAAATTAAAACTTACTGTACTAGCTAACTTTCCTTTCAAACCTCCGTAAAAATTAAGCGGATTTTCGGTTGGTCGCAAACTCAACGTAGGTGAAATAAACGGATTCAAATTCACCAAATCTCGGTACGAATTCTGACGCAATTCGCCTTCTGCACCAGCGTAAGCGATCATTAAATCGCCGACAATTCGGTAACTCGCACGGATTTTCGGAAACAAGAAAAAACGCGATTTTGTTTCCAAATCTAAACCCGACAACCTGTTTTTCGATTCGGCAAAATACGTGATTCCCACTCCTAAATCCACATTAAAATCGTCTTTGGCAAACTTAATCGAAGGCGAAGCGTTTAAAATCACATTTGCATTTTCATTGCTTCCCGGAGCAACCGTTACTGGAAACTCCGACGGAAAAGCATTTTCAAACGTAGCCGACAAATAATCTACTTTAAAAGCGGTATTTAATTGTACGCCAGCTACATCTATACTTAGTTCGGGCTTGGCTACAAAGCGGTTTTCAGCACTTCCAAAAGCATCCCAAAAGCGCGTAAAACGTACATCGCCACGATTAAAAATTCCGTTTGAAGCTTTCAAACTTCCGCCCAATTCAAATTCGTTAAACGATTGCGATGGATCAATACTGTTAATAAGTGTTTCCCGTTGGGTTTCCGTTAAACTTGTTCCGAAAAATTCAGGTAAACCGTACCAATTATACCGCTGATTTCTAAATCCTAAATCAACTTTATAATCAACTGTTTCGGTTGTATTTCCGTATAAAACGCCAAAACGGGTATCCATGAATTTACTATCCAGTTCCGTGTTTTTAATGTTGGCATTTTGAGAAATATGAGATAAATTGCCTGATACAAAGCCCGTTTCGCCGACGCTTTCGGTTATGTACAATTCACCATTTACGGCGGCGTAATTTCCAAATCCTAAGGCAGCGTAATTCTTATAGGTTTTTGCAGCTTCCTCCGCTTCCACACCTGCGGCTTTTCCTTTAGCCGGTGCGAATGTTGAAGCTACCGGAAACGAAAAAATACTGTACGTAATGGTTTCTTTGGCACGTGTTTCCTCGTCGTCGATCACCGGAACTTCTTTCACTTTAAATGCATCAGAAAGTGTCGGCGTGTACGGTTTTACCACGTTCACCACTTCGGTTCCTAAATCTTTATCGTCTTTTTGTGCCGAAACTGCAGTGGTAAATCCAGCGAATACGGCTATATATATCAATTGTTTTTGCATGGTTCTTATTCTTTAACAGATGAGTTCGTTTTAGCTTCTTCTGCCGTAATTTTCTCTAATTCTGCTTTTGCTTCAGCAGTTACATCTTCAAATTCTGTGAAATTCTTAACTACATTTTCAAGAATGTACGTAGCGTTAAAACTGTCTTTCAATCCGTAGAAATTCTTCGCCATAACCACCAGTGCTTTCGCACCGTAATAGCGATAACCGCTGTAATCTTTGGTAAGTTTTTGAACCGCTTTGTTCGAATCTTCAAACTTACCTTCTTTATTTTTGAAATACACATCGTAGTACAACGCTTCGGCTGCCAATTCGCCTTTGGCAATCGTTTGCAATTTGGCATAAGCCGCTTTGGCTTTTACCTCATCGCCACTTTGGAACGCGGCACGAGCAATGATAATTTGTGCATCGGCTTTTACTTTATCTTCAATTTTTGGATTTTGAAGTACCACTTCAGCAGCGCTAACTGCTTTCGGATATTCCTTCAAATTGTAATAGCTTTTCATCAAATTCGCTTGTGCAAAAGTTTTGTTCTGCGGATAATCGGCCGCGTCTTTCAACTTTTCCAAAACCGGAACTGCCTTTGCATACTGCTCGGATTTCAAATACGTTTCCGATAAACGCACCAAAGCTTGTTCGGTAAACTCATTTTTAGGTTGATCGATCACGTATTCGTAATTCGGAATGGCATTTTGCTCCAATTTATCGGCGTAGTACAACTGACCCAAGTAAAAATTGGCTTTCAAAGCACTGATTCCGTTCGGGAATTTCGCCAAATAACCAGTAAAACCCGAAATGGCTTGTTTGTTGTTTCCTTGCAAATACTGCTTTTCCGCGGCAGCGTAGGTATCGTTATCCAATTCGGCATCGGTAACTTCCACAAAACTCAAGGTTTTTACCCAAGCTGCGTACTCATCAATTCTTCCTGAATCCAAATAAATAATACGGGCTGTACTAACGGCTTCCAAAGCTTCCGAAGTACTCGGATAATCGGCGGCAACTTTCTTAAACTTCGCCAACGCCAAATTATCTTTATCGGCATTGTAGTACACCAATCCTTGCTTTAGAACGGCTTTGGCGGAATACGTTCCGTCTTTGTAATCGGCGAGCAATTTGTCGTATGTCGCTACAGCTTGTTCGGTTTTTTTCTCGGTTAAATATGTATTTCCAAGCTCGTACAAGGCATCATCGCGGTATTGCGATTTCGGATATGTAGATACAAACTTGCTCAAGTCTTCGATTTTACGATCGTTTTTAGAAACAAATCCGTAGCTAATGGCTTTTTGAAACGCTGCGTAATCAGCATCCACACCTTTTAAATCAATAGCTTTGTTGTACGCATCCATTGCCGGCCAGTATTTCGCAGATACAAATCGGCTGTCGCCCAAACGCAAATACGCGTCGTTTAAACGAACTTTATCCGTGTTGCCTTTTGTGGTAAATTGCTCGAAATAAGTTCCAGCTTGTTCGTATTCTTTCAACTTAAAATACGCATAGCCTAAGTTGTAATCCAAATTCTTGAACTCCGGCGTTTCTTTTGCTGCGGGAAGCGACTGAAATTCTCTAAAACTCAACAAACTCTCGTTGAAACGATCGAGCACATACTGTGTTTCTCCTTTCCAAAACGTGGCACGAGCCGTAAATTTGGCGTCGCGTGGCTCGTTAATCGACTTTTCAAACATCGATAACGCTTCCTGATAATCGCCGTCGGTGTATAATTCCAAACCGCGGTAAAAAGTAACTTTTTGGTAGGCTTGTTTGTTGGCGAAGCTTTTATTGCGTTCCAACAATTCCAAAGCGCCTTTGTAGTTTTTCGAGGTAATGAACGAGTTTATCAATAAAGTTTCGATTTCCGGCTTGTTCGGATTTGAGGGATACTTTTGCAAGAAACCAGCTAAAACATCCGGAATCGGCTGGTAGGAATTCCCAATCTCGTAACTCAATTTCGCATAATTCAAATACGCATCTTCCTGAATTTTCAAATCGAACTCCATTTCCGAAGCGTTCTTAAAAGCGTTCAAAGCCTGTTGCTTCTTGTCGGTTTTCAGATAGCTTTCTCCTAAATGGTAATAGGCATTCTGACTCACAAAATCGTTTCCATTGATGATTTTATTAAACTGACCGATCGCATTTTCGTAGTCTTTTTGCTGGTAGTACGCGTATCCCAACATGTAATAATCGGTATTCGACCATTTGCCTTTCTTGCCTTTGTACGCCGATAAATACGGAATTGCTTCTTGATATTTCTTCAAGTTAAAGTAGCTTTCGCCGATAATTTTATTCAATTCCGACTTCTCTCCGGCTGTCGATTTCGCCATAGCGCGGTTTCCTTCTTCGATAGCTTTTTCAAACTTTCCTTGCTTGAAATTCATATCGGCTTGGAAATACGACATTTTTTCCTTGTAGCGTTCGTCGTCGCCAACCTGTTCGAATTGACGCGTAGCTTCTTTATAATCTTCCGATTCGTAGGCTATAAAACCTAAGTAATACTTGGCTTGCTTGCCGTAGGTTTTCGAATTCGCCACACGATTAAAGTACTTTTGTGCTTCCTTCTTATTCTTGGTAACAAAATAGCAATAGCCTTTTTGAAACGAAAAACGCTCCGAATCGTCGGCGCTTAGCGTACCTTCATCTACTTTATCAAACCATTCCAAAGCTTGTTCGTAGTTGCCGGCATTGAAGTAATAGTGCGCCACTTCAGTGTACGCTTCGTTGTGCTTGCTGCTGGTTGGAAACTCTTTCAGGAACTTCAGAATCTTGGCATCGGCGCCGGGTTGCTGCAACTTTACGGCAGAAATCGCCGCGTAATAAGAACAGTCGGCTGCCAGATCCGATTGCCGATCGGCGTCGGGAAGCGCTTGATAAATGTTGTCGAATAGAATCGATGCGCTTTGATATTGCCCGGCTTGATACAGTTGAATAGCCTTATCAAAATCGGCGCGATTGTGTGTGAAAATGGCTGTTTTTTGCGCTACTGCCGTCGAAAAAACGAAGGCAAACAGCAGTGGAATGAAGGTGCGTATACGCATTGTGTAAACTTTGTTTTAGATGGTCAAATATATCAAATTGGCTATAGTGAGAACGAGCGTAAAAGGGCATTTAGTATAATGATATCAACAATTGAACTAACAATTTAAGTCGGAAATATTATTTGAAAGACGCGGCTAAACTTCTTACTTTTACCCACAACTAAAGATAAAAACGAAATGGCTTCATCTGTTGTGCATTTGCAGAACGTCAGTATATTCCAAGACAAGCGTGCAGTTTTAACCGACGTGAATTTAGACGTCAAGCAGGGCGACTTCCTATACATCATTGGAAAAACGGGCTCGGGAAAATCGAGTTTAATGAAAACGCTCTATGCCGATTTGCCGCTGGAACAAGGTGAAGCGCAGATTGTTGATTTCAATTTGAAAGGTTTAAAAGAAGCGGATATTCCTTTTTTAAGACGAAAAATTGGTATCGTTTTTCAAGATTTCCAACTCCTACCCGACCGAAATGTGTACGAAAACATGCATTTTGTATTGCGTGCCACGGGTTGGAAAAACGCGAGCGACATGGATGCGAAAATCGATGAAGTACTATCGCGAGTTGATATGCAAGCGTTTGCCAAGAAAATGCCGCATCAGTTATCGGGTGGCGAGCAGCAACGTGTGGCTATTGCGCGTGCTTTGTTGAACGATCCGGAATTGATTTTAGCCGACGAACCTACGGGAAATCTCGATCCGCAAACTTCTGTGGAAGTGTTGGAAGTATTGCGAAAGATCAATGCCAACGGAAAATCGGTTATAATGGCAACGCACGATTACGCTTTGTTGCTGAAATTTCCGTCGAAAACGTTGAAATGCGAGAACGGAACCTTGTTTGAAGTTGTTCAACGCGCCGTATAATGCAGGTTTTAAGCGTTTTAATTCCGGCGTATAACGAGGCTGCTACGGTTGAGGCGATACTCACAAAAGTTGCCGAAGCAAAATTGTTTCCAGAAATTAGTTTGGAACTCATTATTGTAAACGACGCCAGTTCCGACGGTACCGAACAACGTGTAGCCAACTGGATCAGCGCCAATCCGCAGGTTCGTGCCCGTTTGGTTAGTCATTCGAAAAATCGCGGTAAAGGCGCGGCCATTCGAACAGGAATTGAAACGGCAACGGGCGATTTCATCATTGTACAAGACGCCGATTTAGAATACGATCCGAACGAGTTTACGCTATTGTTGAATCCGATTTTGCAAGGTCATGCCGATGTGGTTTACGGCTCCCGATTTATGGGCGGAAAACCGCACCGTGTCTTATTTTTCTGGCATACCATTGGAAACAAATTTCTAACGTTTATTTCGAATATGTTTAGCAATTTGAACCTTACGGATATGGAAACTTGTTACAAGATGTTTCGTGCCGAAAAGTTGAAATCGGTTTCGTTGCAGGAAAACCGTTTTGGGTTTGAGCCTGAGGTAACGGCAAAAATTGCGCGCATTCCGGGCATTCGAATTTACGAAGTTGGCATTTCGTACTACGGCAGAACCTACGCCGAAGGCAAAAAAATTAATTGGAAAGACGGCTTCCGAGCCATTTGGTGTATTTTAAAATACGGAGCGTTTAAGGGTTGAGGGTGGTTTTGCTTTCGATTAGCTAAAATTGCGAACAAGAAGGAGCACAATGTTTCGCAAAGTTTTTCACAACAAACGCTAAGTCTTTTTTTTATGGCGGCATTTCGCGCTTTTCGTTGCAATAAAAGCTTGCAGCGGCAGTTTCGGCTATTTTTCGCCCAGCTTCCGTTGGTCGCTAGCTAAAAATGCCTCCACAAGCCGCTGCCACGCTTTTATTTTCACTGCCATCACGGCCGCGAAAATCGTTACCGAAAGGAATTGGTTTAAAATTGGTTGTTTATTGTAATCGATTTTTCTATTTTTCAGGAGTTCGGTTTAATGGGAAGCTTACAGGAAGCTTACATTTTTAATTGTGCTTGCAAATTGGGCTATGTAAATAGATATTCTTCAATTTCTTCAATTAATTTTTTAAAACAAACCAATGCAGTTTTTCGTTCTTCAAAAGGTAATTCCAAAATGTATTTCGACAATTCTTCTTTACAATCATCTTTGAAAGTGTACAAATACAAATTCTCCTGCTCATCCAATCCAATTGTCATTAAGTAATCTTTTAAAGAAAGTTCAAACTTATTCCATTTTTCAGGATTAGAAAGAAGGCTTTCAGCATTTGTTCGTAATTCTAACCAAGATTTATCTTTAGCATATGCCCAAATATCAGGACAAAACATTTCTTCAAGAGTTACTGGTAAATCGAGGCCTTTTTGTTTTATAGTTATAATATGTCTAGCATAACTTGGTGTCAATTTAAATGTCTTATACGTTTTACTTTCAGCAGAATCGTTCTTTACTACTCTATTGATTTCCTCTAATGCTTGTTTACCTGCATAATCGCCATCAAAAAGGCCAACGGCTTTAATATAATTTGAATCTATCTTTTTTAATGAATGAGCCCAAACTATAATTTGTCTAGAAACCCAACTTGCACCGGCACTTTTTTCAGACCTAATTAAAATCTTTTCTAATAAGTCTGGTTTAAATATTCTTATAGCCTCAGTGATTATTTTTTCGTCCGTTCTCCCTTCCAGAAAAAGTGTAGGTTTTATTATAATGGGACTATCTGCAATTAAATTACATTTTAATATATGTTTTATTAAGTCAATAATAGGTAATCGCCATTCAACACTTTCTGGTGAATATTTGATAGTTCTCCAAATATTACTCAAATTACCACATTCATCAGCGAATTGACTTAAGCTAATAATATAGAAAGGTGATTTTATATTTGCTTTACGATTTATCTCCGCCAATAGATTCTTGCCAGTTTCTAAAGTAGGTTCTTCTCCAGATCTTACAGGCAAATTTATATCAAGAATCAGTAAATCATATTGAAATGAAATCAACTGCTTTTGGGCAGAAATGAAATCTATAGCAATTTCAACAATAATTTCACTTGATATTTCACGAATTACCTTTATAATATTCGCAACTTTATCATTGCTATCGTCTATAATTAAAATGTTAATCATTTTCAACATTTTGAATTAAAGTCTTAAGCTCTTCTTGCCATTTATTTTCTCTAGCGTGATAAAAAACAGAACCGATGTATAAATCTGAAAATTCTTCTTTTAGAGTACTGTTAATTTGGGATAATGTGATTGATAAGTCACTTTCCCCAAAATCATCAAACATCGTAATTAGAATTGTTTTAATAGGTCTCTTTTTTCGAATTATTTCACGCAATACTTTATACCCTCCAAATTTTTCATAAGGACCACCAGATTCAAATGGTGATTTATCAAAAGTTGGAATACTCATATCTAGAAGTAACAAATCAAAATCGTTCTTCAAAATTTCTCTAATGCCACTTTGATAAGATTCTTTTATGATTAATACCTCGCAGCCTAAAGAATTAATCACGAAATCTTTGATGTCTTCAATCTTTTTTGAATCATCTTCAATTAGTATAGTTTTAATTTTCTTCATCATACTGAGGTATATTTAAAAATTCTATAGATAGAATAATCGTCAGATAATTGTCTTCTAATTTGAAATCAAACTTATAGAGTTCGCAACCTAAATCGAAGGCTATAATTCTTCGTATTTTATCAAATCCACTTCCTCCTTCAATGTCTATATTTTCAAAATCATTAGACGAGATATCCCACTTGTTTTTAACTTGTTGCAGTTTTTCCTTTAAGGCCTCTGCATCAATTGAATTTGATAAATTGTTTTTAAAAGAAATTTCAAGGAAATCATCTTCTGTAACTTTAGAAGATATTTCAATATCTAATTCATTAGGATTAACTTTAGAATGAACTATAATATTATCCAATAAAATTCGGCAGACATAGATTAAATGTATTGTACCTACCATTGGTATTGAGTGCTCTTCTATAATTCGGGGATTTAATCTACTATTAGGAGAGATTGTATTTGTAATCTGTATTGCAGTTTGAATTAAAACTTTTAAATCTAAGATTAAGTCTTTACTTGTATTTGAAAGGAAGAACCACTCTGAAATGTTTTTAAGTTCGTTTTGCACTCTTGTGCCACATAATCCTATTGCATTAGTTAATTCAGGAAAATTATTCGCACCTATTATTTCTTTTATTTCAGTGTTAAAGTCTTGCAAAATACGATTATAGTTATCTTTAATATCGGTGTTTATGATTTCTCTAATACGAGTTAGAATTTTCTCAGTTGATCTTTGCAAATAATCAAATACAAAACTTAAAAAAAGATTATGATCTTTAATGTTTTCTCTAGCAGCTGCAAATAAAAAGGCAAGCTCTTTATTTGAGATGCTAAAGTCAAATAGGGCTTTAGTCTTTTTAGTTTGCTTTTCAGTTCGAACCTGTATTAATTCTTTTATAATAAATTCAGTATATTCATCAATTGATCGAGAAAACTTCTTAATAGCCTCTTGTATCTTTAATCTTTTTTCAAATAAATTGTAAGGAATATTGTTGTTCCAAAAATCATTTTCAAGATAGATATTGTCTTTATCTCTCTGTGAAATTATATTTTCAGATTCAAATGTGCTTCTAATGTGGTTTAATAAGGTTCCGTGCCTAATTCTTGTACTCAAATAACCATCTAAACCATATTCTTTACTTAAAAGAAATTTATCTCTGATTTCAAGAAAAATAACCTTGAATGATATAAATGCTGGGTCATTTGTATATACTATTTTATTTCCCAATAGTTCGTCTAAACTGATATTAGCAAATTCGTTTAGCATATTTGCAGAAGTATCAATACCTAGTATTTCTTTGGTTTTACTATAAGTTTCAATCTCTTTATATCTGTTAAATGCTTCCTTTACATTGTTAGTTTCGTTGTTTCGTAGTTGTTGAACATTAACAGAAATTCTGCCTTTGTTTACTTCACGAATAGCTCTTCTAATATTCGAATTTTGATTTAATTCTGTAATTTCTTTTATATAAGTGTCTTCGTTTAAGTTATCAATTACAATAAGTTTATTCAAAATTTCTAAACGCTCATTTTCGATATCATCTGTTCCATTAAAGTGATATGAGTGATGCATAATTTCTATAGAACAAACTTCCTTTAAAAAGAAAATGATTTTGTCATCAAAAACCTTTAATGTATTAATTAGTTCAGTCGGACGTGTTACCTCCTTGCTTTCAATATATGTATCGTAGGCAACATATTGTTGGTAAGAATCAATAGACGCAATTCGATAAAAAATAGGTAGTTCAATTAAATTATGAAGTTTTTCTAATTCTCCATTTTCTAAAACTTCAAGCAATTTCAACTTGTGAAGTCTTTTTGTAGCTACTTTATTCTTTAAAAATTGGTTAACAAATAAGCAGCAAGCCTCAGTACTCAAATTTAATTTTATGTAGCATCTAAAAAGATTAACAATTAACTCCTCTTCATACAAAGTGCTTGGACAATCATTCTCATAAAGTAACTCAAAATGTTCTTTTGCCTCTTCGTATTTTAATGCTCGCATTAATGCTCGCCCGTAATATAAATCCTTTTTACTTTTAGTCAAGTTTATATTGGAATTTATAGCATCATAATTCCCTTTTAGAATATTCGCTATAGTATATGAGGATTCATTTAGTTCTGTAGTTATTGATAACCTGGATACGTATTCATCAATATTTTCTTTTGGTGAGTAGTATATTATTCTTGGATTCTGAATTTGTGAGTTAATTAAATAATGAATCGTGAATAGTTTGTTACCATTATTAATTGAGGTTGCTGATTTTATTAAACTTAAAAGCTGTTTTGACCAATTTGTCGATGAGAATGATGTGCAAATTTTTAATCCGAAATCTACTGATTGCTCCAAGTCAATTTTACTAGAATAGATTTTAAATAAGGTTAAAAGTATATTTTTGATGTTATTTGGATATTCATCAAATGTTTCTTCTATACCTTCTTCAATTAATGATTTAACATAAATTTCATAGGATTCAATTATAGAGGGATTGTCAAGAATTAATTTTGAAGCACTATTTATACAGAATTTATAATTTCCAACTGTGTATTCTTTTATTAGGGCATTAACATTATCATTAGAAGGTAATTTAGATATGTAATCTGAATTTAAAACACTTAGTATTTGGCAAAGTTGAATATCATTTGGGAATATTTCGTGTAAGTTATCTGTAAGCGCTTGCAAAACATCTTTTTGTTCTTTAAACCTTATTGATAACATTTCAGAAAGCACATCCTTTAGGAGTAAATATCTGTCAATAATTGAAGAAGAACTTTCAATAAAAAGTAGATAGGCCAAATTTTCATACCCTGTAAATGCTGAATAATTCAGTCGAAAACATAAATATTCATAAAGTAATGGATGATGTATTTGAACTTCATTTACTTGATTGTTGAATATATTCAAATATCTAAAATAGGAAATTTTTACTTCAGCCTTTTTACTTAAGTTTTCTATAAAAAATAAAACTAGGGGATCTTTAACTTTCTCGGATAACTCACTAACTTCATTCCAATTCGACTTTACTCCATCTCTATGTTCTTTTAAAAGGATTTGATTTTCAATTAACCAATAAGATTTACCTGCCTTTTGCTCTATTTGCACTAAAATATTTTCTGCATCTTCATAGTTACCCAGAAGAAATGCATTTTCAAACTCTGTTTTACTTTCTATAAATGTTTGAATAATCTCTTTATTCTGTGCTAGAAATATTAAATATAAAGATGCTTCCCCTATAAAATTACCTGAAAAAGGAATAGCCTTTTGCCTTCTAATATCAGCATATTCTCTTGGTGTTACATTGTTTTTTAAAGCAGATTTAATAAATGGATGTCCAGATATATTTTTAATAATTTTATGTATTTTGTCTATATCACCTTCTTGCTTTAAATGACTAAGCAATTGATAATTATTCGTTTTTGGATGATAAAGATGCTTTTTATATTCTTCTGTATTCATTTATCTTTTTTTCAAATGTATGAATTTGATTTTTGTCCATAAGCGTTGCTAAAAAGTGGCTCTTTTGGTTTTGCCGAAGGGTTGGCTTTGTGTGTCGGGGCAAAAACAAATGTGCCACTTGTGCGGCTGGCTAAAATTGTTTTTAAAAAAATGCGGGTCGGCAAAAAAAATAAACCACGGAAGCGTAGGGCTGTCGTGTCGGAAAAAAGTCCGCTGTTAAGTTTATATGTCGTCCTGATGTTTCGATAATTTTCTGTCAGTTTAGTGGTTGTTGTGTCGGTCTTTACGCTAGCCTATAACTCAACAATTGGCGAAGTCCCTACCTCAATCTCAATTTTCAAAAACACCCTTAAATTATTCAATAACAGCACATTATGTCAAAAAATTTATGCGTATTTTTCATCCATTCAATTGAACACTCGTTTCGCCTTTTGTCTTGGTTATTAAAAAATTAATCTTTTTTATCCTTTGCTAATTTACGCGTTTCTCCTCTCCCAAAACTACCTACTTATAGGTATTTTTCCACTAATTTTTGGTAACGTATGCCCTAGCCCGGATGGCAGCGGCAGCCCGGAGGAAAAG
>CALRVY020000052.1:0-17695 GCA_943371725.1 Pseudanabaena sp. UWO311
CAAGAGAAAGATGTCGCTGAGGCAACTAAACAATTCAATGATTTTGCTTACTTCGATGCTATTAAAATTTATGAAAGAGTTGCTGCTAGTGGATATAAATCGAAAGAATTATTTCAAAAACTAGGAAACGCATACTATTTCAGTGCTGATTATGAGAATGCAGCAAATGCTTACAAAGAACTTTTTGCATTGACCGACGATCAACATCCAGAATATTTCTACCGATATGCACAAGCATTAAAATCAATAGAAGATTACGACTTGTCAAAAATATATATGGATAAGTTTGTCGCCTTTAATTTAAATGATAAGCGTGCGATTTCTTATTCTAACAGAAAGGATTACCTGAAAATCATCAAGCAAAATTCAGGTAGATACAATATCAAAATTTCAGAATTTAATTCACCATATTCTGATTATGGAGGTGCTTTTTGGGGTAATAAATTCATTTTTACCACCACTCGTGACACCGGTGGTGCCTATAAGTCAAAAATGAAATGGACAAACGCAGCGTTTTCTAACTTCTATCAAGTTTCCTTCGATAACGATGGCTCATCAAATAAAGCAGAGCGATTTACTTCCCGAGTAAATTCGGTATTTAATGAATCTACCGCTGCTTTTACCGCCGATGGACAAACCATGTACTTCACTAGAAACAATTATTTAAAAGGTAAAAAGCAGAAAAATAATAGAGACCAAGTTCTTCTAAAAATATATCGAGCAACTTACGAGGATGGTAAATGGATTAATGTCGAAGAACTTCCTTTTAATAGTAACGAATATTCAACAGCTCATCCTGCCCTAAGCATCGACGAAAAATATTTGTATTTTGCCTCAGATCGTCCAGGTGGATTAGGGAAATCAGATTTGTACGTCGTCGAAATAAAAAAAGATGGTTCTTTTGGAGATGTACAGGCACTCGGTCCTGATGTTAATACCGAATCTCGCGAAACTTTTCCCTTTGTAACCGGCGATAACACGCTATACTTTGCTAGCGATGGTCATCCAGGATTAGGCGGAACCGATGTTTTTTCTGCAAAACTTAAAAATCCAACAACTACAGAAGATATTCAAAACGTGGGAGAACCCATTAATTCACCACACGACGATTTCGCATTCATAATCGACGATAAAAATAAAAACGGTTTTTTTACTTCAAATAGACCATCCGAGTATGGCGATGACGACATCTACCAATTAACAGAAATTAAACCTCTCGAGTGTAAACAAAAGGTAACCGGTTTTGTACTCGATGAGAATACAAAGGAAAGATTGCCAAATGCCCAAGTTATTTTACTTGACAAAAATCTTCAAAAAGTCGATGAAGTTTATGCCAATCAAGACGGTGGATTTAGTTTTGAACTAAAATGCAAAAGCACGTTCACTTTAAGAGCTTTAAAGAAGAACTACCAGGCTAACGAAACTCTAATAACTACACCCGATTTTTCAGGAGATGTTTCGGCAAATATTGAGCTTCCGCAAAAGGTAGAACGATTTAAAAAAGGGGAAGATATTGCTCCTAAAGTCGGAATTAAGATGATTTATTTTGATTTGGATAAATCCTTTATCCGTCCAGATGCTGCAGTAGAATTGGAGAAAATTCGACAAGTACTACTAGAGTATCCAAATATGAAAATCGATATCAGAAGTCACACCGATTGTCGAGCCACTGCCGCATACAACGAAAAGTTATCAGACCGACGGGCACAATCTACACGACAATGGTTGATCGATCAAGGAATCGATCCAAGTCGACTTTCAGCTAGAGGATATGGTGAATCTCAGCCAATTAACAAATGTGTCGACGGTGTTAAGTGTACCGAAGAGGAGCATCAGGCAAACCGTCGTTCCCAATTCATCATACTCTCGCTATAATTTTCCCATAAAAAATTTGTTAATACTACTTAATTAGCATCCATAGGACAAGCGAATTGTTAAATTTGCGTCCTTCACAATGTGTACATTTACAAATTAGTGTTTCTATGAAAATAAAATGGCTTTTTTATTGCCTTACCTTGCTAACAATATCATCTGGGTTGGCGCAAAACGTTACCAAAGAAGTTCTGTTTACTGTTGATGGTGAGTCTTTCTACACAGACGAATTCGCAAGAGTTTATAAGAAGAATATCGACTTAGTAAAAGATGAAAGCCAAAAAGATTTAAACCAATATCTCGAACTTTATATTGGTTACAAGTTGAAAATCATTAAAGCCAACAAACTTGGCTTACAAAATGGAACGGCGTATCAAAACGAATTGAAGACTTACCGAACCCAGCTTGCTAAAAATTATCTAACAGATCCGAAAGTTACAGACGAACTAGTTGCAGAAGCCTACGAACGCTCAAAGTATGAAGTTAAAGCAGCACACATACTAATTACTTGTGAGGAAAATGCCGCGCCAGCCGATACTTTAAAAGCGTACAATAAAGCTGCAGACATTCGAAACAGATTACTTAAAGGTGAAGATTTTGCCAAGCTTGCAAAAGAATTCTCACAAGATCCTTCTGCAAAAGAAAACGACGGAAGTTTAGGCTTTTTCTCCGCTTTCAGAATGGTATATCCTTTTGAATCAGGAGCATTTAATACTGCCGTTGGAGAAGTTTCGAAACCGATCAGAACACGTTTTGGATACCACCTAATCAAAGTACTCGACAAACGTTTAAACAGAGGTGAAATTAACGTAGCTCACATTATGATTTCTAAGCCTGGATCTCCAGATGGCGATACAAAAGCAAAAGAAAAAATAAACGAGATCTATAAAAAGCTGCAACAAGGTGAAAAATTCGAAACACTTGCCGAAATGTTTTCCGAAGATCAGTCTACAGCTAAAAAAGGTGGCGTTCTCAATAAATTCGCTTCTGGTGATTTAACTTCTGAAGAGTTTGAAGATGTTGCGTTTAGCTTGTCAGCAGAAAATCCGATTAGCCAGCCGTTTGAAACAGAATTTGGTTGGCATATTGCAAAATTTGTTCAAAAGTATCCTATGAAATCTTTTGAAGAAATGAAATCGGATTTAGAGTCGCGAATCAAGAAAGATGAACGCTCTCGTAAAATAACCAACAGTTTAGTTGATAAACTAAATCAAAAGTATAAGCCAAAAACAAATCAAAAATTATACAAAGACGTTGTAAAATTATTTGACGACTCGTTTTACAAAGGCGAATGGAAATTACCTACTGATGTAAAGCCTTATCAAAAAGCACTTTATACTATTGAAAATCAAAACTTTCCAGCAATCGATTTTATAAATTACGTGGAAAAGCGGCAGAAGTCATCGGTAGAAATTAAGCCAATAAGTAAGCTCGTAAATAACTTGTTTGAAACATTTCGAAACGAAAGATTACAGGAACATTACAATAATAACCTTGAAAAGGAGTTTCCTGAATTTGCAGACATCATGACCGAGTATCGCGATGGCTTATTGTTGTTCGATTTGATGGAAAAAGAGATTTGGCAAAAAGCGAAAACCGATTCTATTGGATTGAATTCGTTTTACAATGCTAACAAAGATTCTTACAAGTGGAAAAAACGTTTTGAAGGAGTTATTGCATCTACGATTTCAAAAGATTTGGCTGAGAAAGCGCGTAAAGATTTGAAAGCTGGAAAAAGTCTAGCTGATATCAAAAAAGATCTAAATAAGGACGGTAAATCGGTCATGTTTAATGAAGGCGTTTTTGATGAAGGAACTGAGGCGTATCCAACTGAATTAGAATGGAAAGAAGGTTTGAGCGAAATCATAAAAAAGGGCGATTATTTTTATATCATTAAAATCAATAAAATCATGCCCGCTGCAAATAAAACACTCGAAGAAGCGAAAGGAAAAGTCATTAACGACTACCAGCAGTACTTAGAAAATAATTGGATTAAAAACCTTCGAAGTGAATTTAAAATCGATGTTAATCAAGAAGCCTTTACGCGCGTAAAAGCAGCATTGAAGAACTAAAAAATAAACTATGAAAAACCGCATATTTGCGCTCATGTTGCTTCTGTTTACAGCAGCATCTTTCTCGCAGGAAGTTATAAAAGATACTGTTAAGACGATTGATATCCCCAAATCAAAAAAGAAAATTGATGGAATCGTTGCGACCGTCGGAGATTACCTAATTTTAGATTCAGATATCGATAAAAGCTTTTTGGAACTTTCAAGTCAAGGAGCTTCCATCGAAGGAATCACGCGCTGTCAAATGATTGGTAAACTACTTGAAGAGCGCCTTTATGCGCATCAAGCTGTTCAAGATAGTATCGTTGTGAGCGATGCGGAAATTAACAGCAGTATGGATGGAAAGCTTGCGCAGATGATTGAACAAATCGGTAGCATGGATAAGCTGGTGAAGTTTTTCAAGAAGGATAGCGAAGAAGATTTACGTTCCTCCTTTTTTGATATTTTGAAAATGAATCAATTAGCTTCTGAGATGCAGAAGAAAATTGTTGAAAAAGTAGAAATTACGCCAGAAGAAGTGCGTAACTATTTTAAATCGATTCCAAAAGCCGACTTGCCTGTTTTTGGTGACGAAGTTGAAGTCGCGCAAATTGTTATCAAACCCAAAATCTCAAACGAAGAAAAACAAAAGGTAATTGATAAACTCAAAGAGCTCAAAAAAGACGTTATAAACGGAAGTAGCTTTTTCTCTAAAGCCGTACTTTATTCCCAAGATCCTGGATCTAAATCCAATGGTGGATATTACAAAATGAATAGGAAAACGCCGTTCGTAAAAGAATTTAAAGACGTTGCCTTTAGCTTAAATGAAGGAGAAATATCCGAACCTTTTGAAACCGAATTTGGCTACCACATTATTTTAGTTGAGAAAATTCGCGGTCAGGAAATCGATTTAAGACACATTCTGTTAATTCCTAAAGTTTCCGACGAAGCACTCAAGGAAGCAAAAGACGAAATCAACGAAATCCGCAAAAAGATACTTGCTGGAGAAATCAGTTTTGCCGATGCCGCCAGAGCTTCTTCAAACGAGAAAGAAACGAAAAACAATGGAGGTCAGCTAATAAATCCGCGTACTCTAGATACGCGATTTGATTTAACTAAGATGGATCCCTCCCTGTATTCGCAGGTATCGAACTTAAAAAAAGGCGAAATATCAATTCCTTTTCTCGATACAGATCAGTCCCAGAAAAAAATGTATAAAATCATTACAGTGACAGATCGAATTCCAACACATACCGCCGATTACGCGCAAGATTATTTGAAAATTAAGGAATTCGCACTTAAAGAAAAGCAATTCAAAGCCATTGCAAAATGGACAGAAGAAAAAATTAAGGAAACTTTCATTAAAATCAACGGAGAGTATCGTGATTGCTCATTTGAAAGCAATTGGTTAAAAAAATAATGTAGTATGTCAGACGTAGCCGCAGTTCAAAGCCTTGTTCAAAAACGAATAGCTCTAAAAACCGAAATCGCAAAAGTAATCGTTGGTCAAGACAATGTTGTCGACCAAATTTTACTCAGTATTTTTTCCGGCGGACACGCACTCTTGGTTGGCGTTCCCGGTTTGGCCAAAACGCTAATGGTAAATACTATTGCGCAAAGTTTAGGCTTGCAATTCAAACGCATTCAATTTACGCCCGACCTAATGCCGTCGGATATTTTGGGAAGCGAGATTCTAGATGAAAACAGAACGTTTAAATTCATTAAAGGGCCAGTTTTCTCAAACATCATTCTCGCAGATGAGATTAACCGAACCCCGCCTAAAACCCAAGCCGCCCTACTTGAAGCTATGCAAGAGCGCGCCGTTACCATTGCCGGTCATAACTATAAACTGGATTTGCCTTATTTTGTACTCGCAACTCAAAATCCAATCGAGCAAGAAGGAACTTATCCCTTGCCAGAAGCACAGCTCGACCGTTTTATGTTCTCTATAAAACTCGATTATCCAAGTTTTGAGGAAGAAGTTGCAGTTGTAAAAAATACGACCTCCGATTACAAACCGCAAATTCAAGCACTTTTTACAGCCGAGGAAATTATTTCGTATCAAGATTTAATTCGACGCGTTCCTGTCGCAGATAACGTTATAGAGTATGCCGTGAGATTAGTTTCGAAAACTCGTCCAAATTCTACCGATGCTTCCGATTTCATAAAAAATTACATCGATTGGGGTGCAGGTCCGCGTGCTTCGCAGAACTTAATTTTAGCAGCTAAAGCTCATGCACTGTTCAACGGAAAATTTTCTCCAGATGCAGAAGACGTAAAAGCAGTAGCAACTGGAATTTTGCGCCACCGCGTTGTGAAAAACTATAAAGCTGATGCAGAAAATATCACTATTGAATCAATCATAGAAAAGCTGTTTTAAACAGCTTTTTTGCTGATTTCGGATTTTAAGCGCTCGTTTTTAATAATATTAAAGACGAGCGTTTTTTATTTGCATAATCCTTAAAAGTTGTTTAGAATCAAACGGTATTAGCTTTCGCTGAACAACAACTACCAACGATTTCGTAAATTTGCACCGCAAACAAAAAAGTAAAATCATGGCTTTTGATATCGAAATGATTAAAAAGGTGTATGCTACCATGCCAGAACGCGTAAATAAAGCACGTGAACTGGTTGGCCGACCCTTAACGCTTACCGAAAAAATATTATACAACCACCTTTGGGAAGGTAATCCAAGCAAAGTTTTTGCCCGTGGTAAAGATTATGTTGATTTCGCCCCAGACCGAGTAGCTTGTCAGGATGCAACAGCGCAAATGGCATTGCTTCAATTTATGCATGCCGGAAAATCGAAAGTTGCTGTGCCAACAACTGTGCACTGTGATCACTTGATTCAAGCTAAAGTTGATGCAGCAACCGATTTGGCGCGTGCAAAACAACAATCTAGCGAAGTATTTGATTTCCTTTCTTCGGTGTCAAACAAATACGGAATCGGATTTTGGAAACCAGGAGCAGGAATTATCCATCAAGTAGTTTTAGAAAATTACGCGTTCCCTGGCGGAATGATGATTGGAACCGACTCACACACAGTTAACGCTGGCGGATTGGGTATGATTGCCATTGGAGTAGGAGGTGCCGATGCCGTCGACGTAATGTCGGGAATGGCTTGGGAATTGAAATTTCCAAAACTTATTGGCGTAAAACTTACAGGTAAATTGTCGGGTTGGACAGCACCAAAAGACGTTATTTTAAAGGTGGCTGGAATTCTTACCGTGAAAGGTGGAACCGGCGCTGTTGTAGAATATTTCGGAGAAGGTGCAACAGCAATGTCTTGTACGGGTAAAGGAACCATTTGCAACATGGGTGCTGAAATTGGTGCAACAACGTCAACTTTTGGATACGATGAATCAATGGCGCGTTACTTGCGTTCAACAAATCGTGCTGATGTTGCCGATGCTGCCGATGCGATTGCTCCCTATTTAACGGGCGACCCAGAAGTGTACGCCAATCCAGAGCAGTATTTCGATCAAGTAATCGAAATTAATTTGTCAGAGTTAGAGCCACATTTGAACGGACCTTTCACTCCAGATTTGGCTACACCGATTTCGAAAATGCGTGAAGAAGCCATTAAAAATAATTGGCCACTTCGCGTCGAAATTGGTTTGATCGGATCGTGTACCAACTCTTCCTATGAAGATATTTCTCGTGCAGCTTCGTTAGCGAAACAAGTTGCCGATAAAAAATTAAAGACTAAAGCAGCATTTACGATTACGCCTGGTTCGGAAGTTGTTCGTTCAACAATCGAAAGAGATGGTTTCATTGATACTTTTAACCAAATTGGCGCCACAGTTTTTGCTAACGCTTGCGGACCGTGCATCGGAATGTGGGATCGTGAAGGTGCTGAAAAGGAAGAGCGCAACACGATTGTACACTCATTCAACAGAAACTTCTCGAAACGCGCCGACGGTAACCCGAATACACTAGCTTTCGTAGGTTCTCCCGAACTGGTTACAGCTTTGGCTATTGCCGGAGATCTCGGATTTAACCCAATTACCGATACATTAATTAATGAAGATGGTGAAGAAGTTAAATTAGATGAACCAACCGGAAATGAGTTGCCAGCAAAAGGTTTTTATGCTGAAGATCCAGGATACCAAGCGCCAGCCGAAGACGGAAGCGGCGTTACGGTAGCGGTAAGCCCAACGAGCGAGCGTTTACAGCTTCTTGCACCTTTTGAACCGTGGGATGGAAACAACATTACAGGCGCTAAATTACTGATCAAAGCTTTCGGAAAATGTACTACCGACCACATTTCTATGGCTGGTCCGTGGTTGCGATTCCGCGGTCACCTCGATAACATTTCAAACAACATGCTTATTGGCGCGATTAACGCCTTCAACCAAAAAGCTAATTCGGTTAAGAATCAGCTTACAGGAGCTTACGATGCCGTTCCTGCTGTGCAACGTGCATACAAAGCTGCGGGAATACCGTCGATTGTAGTTGGCGATCACAACTACGGCGAAGGATCGTCTCGTGAGCATGCTGCTATGGAGCCGCGTTTCTTGGGTGTCAAAGCCGTTCTGGTGAAGTCGTTTGCACGTATTCACGAAACCAACTTGAAAAAGCAAGGTATGTTAGCACTTACGTTTGCCAATGAAGCGGATTACGATAAAATCCGTGAGAACGACACCATTAATTTCAAAGATTTAACGTCGTTTGCACCAGGCGTACCTCTTACGTTAGAATTCGTTCACGACGACGGTACAACAGATGTCATTCATGCAAA
This sequence comes from Pseudanabaena sp. UWO311, assembly GCA_943371725.1. Classification (GTDB taxonomy): domain Bacteria; phylum Bacteroidota; class Bacteroidia; order Flavobacteriales; family Flavobacteriaceae; genus Flavobacterium. The sequence continues at coordinate 8,662 of CALRVY020000052.1, forward strand.
TCATACGTATAATGAAGGTCAAATTGCATGGTTTAAAGCCGGTTCAGCATTGAATTTGATTGCCGCCGCCGGAGCTGCATAATCCTAAAAGATTAATTTTTTTAATAACTGCTCGGTTTTCATCGGGCAGTTTTTTTTTCTTTTTTTGGGCGCGCCGGCAAACGACTCGTCGCTGCGCAAAAACAGTACAAGCCGTCACGTGTTTCGCTCTATCTTTTTGGCAAAATCATTAGTGGAAATTCCGTAACGCCAAAAAGGATGCCGCTTCACCCGTTCGCGCGGAAAAGTCCGAAAAGCGAAAAAGCGAAAAAAGAAAAAGAAGGAAAAGAACCACTGCGCGACCTTCGCGATTAAGCTTTTGAGACGCTCAGGCACCAACGATACGCGGGTTTGGGAGGTTAAACGATACGTGAAGTGGTAAACGTAACGATTCCGATAGCTATCGGGACTAACTTCTAAAAAATAATTCAGCCGTTGACACGCTCAAGCAACGACGTTTCGCGGGTTCGGGAGGGTAAACGATACGTGAAGTGGTGAATTCATTTAAGTCTTAATACTCAACTCTCCAATCTTAGTACTAAAAAATCTTTGCGTCCTTTGCGTATATCTTTGTGTCCTTTGCGGTTAAAAAATATACGCACGCGGGTTCTAGAGGGAACATGAAACGTAAAGTGGCGAACGTCGCGATTCCAATAGCTATCGGGACTAGCTTCCCAAAAAACGATAGGTAAAGTGGTAAACGCTATGAAGTCTTAATACTCAATACTATAATCTTAATACTTAATACTATAATCTTAATATTCAATACTCTAATCTTAATACTCAATACTCCAATCTTAATACTAAAAAACGCTTGTCTGCATTTAGCAATCAAGAGATTTTTCATTTCTCCTCGTAATTGCGTTTTGTAAACAAGCGCTTTAAATTGAAAATGCAGATTTTCTACATCGAAAGCCTAGCGTTTAATTACTTTTTGTGTTTGCGCTTTTCCGTCTGCAGTTATTTTTACCAGATAAGTTCCAGATGGAAGCGTGCTCAAATCTAAAGTTGTACTGCTGGAATTGAGTTCTTTAGAGCTTACTACCTGGCCGATCAAGTTAAACACAGTAACGTTTTCCATTGATTTTGTTGCAGAAATCTGCAATACATCTGTCACTGGATTTGGTGCCATTTTAAATACGTTTGCTATTGGTGCTTCGATTCCCAGCGGAGCAGCTTCAACTTTGAAATCATCTACACCGAGGGCATACGATTGGAAGCCTGCCGTAGTAATACCTTCAATGATTACATACACTATTTCGGCTCCATTGAACGATTCAGGAATAGCAATTTGGTAGTTGTAAAAGCCAGTTGCATCAACAGCAGGCTCGGCAGTAGTTTTTGAAAACTGCTCGAACACTAACTCTGCTCCTTCTAAAGAAGCATCCGTATTTACGTAAATATTGTACTTATCGGTAACATGTGCTAGTTGGTGACGGTGTAACCAAAGGTTTATTTGGCTGCTACCGGTAACAGTTGAAAAATCATACGGACGAGAGAACAACAACGATGTTGATGTAGGATAGTTCTTATAAACAATTCGCGAACCTGAAACGGTAGTTGTAATATCTGCGAACATCGGTGGGGTGTAACCCGTCCAAGCATCATCACCTGAAATAAGTTCAGCCGACCAACAAGTAGGCAGTTCATCTTCCTCCGTGTTTTCAAAAGTATCGAGTTCTGTTTCAGCATAATCTTCGGGTACGCACTCGGTATTTACTTTAATCGGTCCAATCCATGCGCCAAAATCATTCGCCGGACAAACCGATCGTACATAAATGTAGTAAGTTGTAGCTGGCTCAAGATTTTCGATAGTTGCGAAAGTTTCATTTAAAACAGGTCCAGCTACTAGTGTATTCAAGTTGGAATCTGGTACAGTTGTTACAGCGTATTGCCAGTTTGATTCCGAATCGCCAGCGGCCCATTCAATACTAATCGAAGTTGTGTCCGTATTTGTTTCGTCAATATCACTAACATCAGGGCAAGTTGGGGCGAGTTCATATCTCACATCGTCAATAAAAATGGATTGGAATATGCCGGCATTGTTCATTCTAAATCCGAAATACGTATCGGTTGTTGAGGTATTGAAAAGAACAGTATATTCTTCAACTTCATCAGTAACTGTTACATCGCCGACTACTGTAAAAGTAGCGTTAGCGGTATTACTATCAAGTGTTACAATTTGTAAGTTTCCAGTTCCGAAAGCAACGAATTTAACACGATAAAGGTCGCTTCCCAGTGTTGAAAGATTTGGTGAAACCAATATCACGTCGTTTGTCGTTGTATTGGAGTCAGAATTATAAAGTTCGATCGCATTTGGTGAAGACGAGGTGTCTACAAATCCATTCGAGCCAATACTTGCAAAAGGAGAAACGGTAGCTCCACGAATGATTTCCGACCAACAATCCGGTATGTTCGGCGTTGTTACAGAATCGAAATCCTCTGAAAATAGCGCTATTGCTTCGCAGGCCGTTTCGAAGTTTACTGGTCCGATCCATGCACCTAAATCAGCCGCAGAGCAGAACGATCGAACCCACACTTTATAGGAAGTATTTGGATTAAGATTTTCTATCGTGGCATCGGTTGAAGTTGAATTAACCGGCGTTAAATCATTTGGGTTTATGATATTGGGAGCACCTACAACGTATTGCCACTCGCTTTCAATTCCTTGGCTTACCCAAGTTAAAGAGGCAGTAGTTGTGGTTACATTTGGTACTTCTACATTAGTAACATCGCTACATGATGGAGTTACTTCCCAAATTACATCATCGATGTAAGTGAATGAAAAAGTTATAGGGTTATTCATTCGGAACGCTATATGGCGATCGGTTCCTGAATACGCATTAAAATCAACTACATAGTCGTTTGTACCCGTTTGCAGTGTAACACCTTCTAGCAAGGTAAAATTTGCCGTGGGTAGATTTGTATCGGTTGTTCCTACGTCGATACTTCCGGCTCCAGAAGCTCGGAATTTTACCCGATTTGTTCCTGCGCCTAAGTTTGACAAAGCAGGCGATAGCAACATGATGTCCGCTCCGTTATTGGTTTGCGAAGTACTATTGTATAATTCTACTGAATTTGGAGCCGAACCAACTGTTTGGAAACTGTTTATGCTTATCGTGGAAAACTCCGATAGATTTGTTCCGCGACGAATGGGTGTCCAACAACTCGGAATTGATTGTGAAGCATCGAAGTTTTCACTAAAGAAAGGTACTGGAATACAGTTGGTGCGCACAGCGATTGGTCCTATCCAAGCACCTAGTTCCGTTGCCGAACAAAAAGAGCGAATCCAAATAAAGTGTTGTGTGTTTTCAGGTAAATTTTCAAAAGTTCCGCTTGTACTATCGAAGTTTACCGCAGTTAATTGTGCCGGATTTGTTGTTGCAGACGTGCTTATTACACCTTGCCAAGCTGTTTCCGAGCCTTGCGAAGTCCACGAGATTGAAATAGAATTTTCATCAACATCGGCAGCAGCTAGTTCAATTACGTCTGGGCACGACGGAATTTGCTCCCATATTACATTATCTAAAAAAACATCTTGAAACGTGCTGGTCGGATTCATCCGGAATGCGATAAATTGATCCGTATTTGTTACGGAGCTAAACTCAACTGTGTACTGAGTCATTGTTTCTGTAATGTCAATAGCTTGTACTTCAGTGAAAACGCCAACAGACGAATTATTGTCGAGCGTTCCTACTTGAAGGTTAGCTGTGCCTTTAGCAAAAAACTTTACTCGATGCGTTCCGGCACCAGCATTAACTAGTGCAGGCGATACTAAAATGATATCACTTGTGGTACTATTTGCGTTGGAATTTCCCAATCGAACAGAAGTAGGGGCAGAGCTGGTTGAATTCCATGTAATTGTACTGATGCCAGCAAAGCCTAAATTTGGTCCGCGAAGAACCGTTGTCCAGCAATCGGGTAAATTACCCGTAAGTTCAGCATCGAAGTTTTCGTTAATGAAATCGGTTGAAATACAATTGGTTGTAAAGTCTAGGGGTAAGCTCCACGGACTAAAAGAGCCGTCGCAATTAGCACGTACATAAAAACTGTACGACGTGTTAATCGCTAGATCTGTTGCAGAATAGTTTGCACTTGTAACTGCAACTCCGCTGTCGTTATTGGTAGGCGCATCATCAAGCGAAGAGAAAACCAAAACTTCCCAAGCTGCTTCGGTTCCACCGGGTGTCCATGAAAAAGAAGCTGTGGTAGTTCCGATGGCAGTACTAATAATATCTGTTGGAATCGGACAAGCTAATACCGCTTGAATAGTGGTAATATGGCACAGATTTACCGTGCTACAACTCTCGTTCTCGGTATAGTGGGCTCGAATGGTAGCTTCTGGTATCGCAGTTACGGTTAATGGCGACGGTCCAGATGTAATTACTTCGTTCGATGCATTGGTTATCGTAATGTATTTGTGCACATTTCCCTCGCTGCTGGTGCATGTGAAAATGTAATCAGTGCCAACAACTAAGTTAGTAATAGCAGCATATTCTGAGGTGTAATTACAAGTTGAAATTTCTTGTATGGTACCCAAGTTGTTGGAATTAACAACCATACCAGGAAATTGATTTGCATTGATACACTGTGCTCTAGCTCCCGCTATGACAAGCAGCAGTAGGAAATAGAAAGTAATTTTTTTCATCTCTTCCGTTTTTAAGTTTAAACGAATTTAAGATAACATTTTGATTGTGACGGTAAAAGAGTATCTATTTCACAAATTTTTCTTAACAACATATTTTTAAAACAATACAAGTTTTTGTAAACACTATTTGAAATAGAACTAACTTCAGGTGAAAGACCAATAAAAATGTAAAGGTCTAGATCCTTAAAAATGCCTTCAAAATGACCTTTTGCAACTTCCCTAAGATTCTTTTTAAACGGAAAAACCCGCCGGAGTTCCGACGGGTTTTCTGGATAAACAAACTTAATTAAACTACTGCTTGATAAATTTTTTGGTTATTGTTTTCTGACTGTCTTTTAATTGAATCAAATAAGCTCCCGCAGCCAGATTTGAAATATCAATTTGTGACGCTGTATTATTCATGTTTTGCTCCAACACCACTTGTCCGATGGTATTCAAAATTCTGACGTTTGCAATCGTACTTGCGGCATTTACGTTAAGTACTGTGGTGGCTGGATTAGGGTATAAACGGAACACGTCTAAATCTGACGGATTATCTACACCTAAAGCTTCTGCATATTCGACAATAAAATCGTCGATTCCCAGACCTTGCGATAAGTTAAGATCCGCGGTAGCACCTTCAATCATAACATAAACACTTTCGCTGCCATTCATTTGTTGCGGAATATCGAATCTGTAATTGTAAAATCCTGATTCTTCCACAACAGGTTCAATGCTGTTTTTAGAATGAATAGTGCCAAGCAACATTGCACCTTCCATTGTTCTTTCTGAATTCACGTACACACGATACATGTCGTTGTCGTGTGCATCTTCGTGTCTGTGTAAATAAACACTCACTCGAGTAGCTTCGTCCACTGATGTATAATCTAGTGGGTTAGCATATAGTAAAGCACTTCCTGTATCAGCATTTTTGTATGCAATTGTGCTTCCGGAGTACGCTTCTGCTACAGCTCCTTCACCACTAGGCTCGTACATATGCCATTGTGCTGCACCATAATTGAGTTCAGCACTCCAGCAATAAGGCATTCCTCCATTTAGATAGTCGAATCCTTCCGCGGAGGTGTCGCCAATTTCTGTTGTTGCGCAATCGGTTGTAGCAATTACTGGGCCCATCCAAGCGCCACTTCCGTTTGCACAAGTGGTTTGAATCCAAATATAGTAGCTAGTCGATGACTCTAAATTTTCTATTGTAAATTCGTTTGTTGTCGATGAAACTACCGGCAATAAGCTATTCGGGTCTGCATAAACATCTGTTGAATAAACAATATTACCACCGTTGTTGTTATTTCCTTGCCAGCTAATTTCGATAGTATCTTCTCCAAAGTCGGTAACTGCAATGTTAGTTGCATCAGCGCAATTTGGCATTTGCTCTAAATAAATGTTGTCAATAATGACGTAACTGTAATATTCATTGGTTTCGATTTTAAAACCAATAAACTCGTCTGTAGTATTGGTATTGAACGAAGCTGTATAAATATTTTGTGCCAATTCACCGAGTTGCAGCGTTTGTATCGGTGTGAAAACACCCGAACTATCGTTAGAACTTAGCGTTCCTATTACCAAATTACCGAATCCGTACGCAGTAAATCGAACTCGATGCGTTCCTGTTCCCAAGGTATTTACTCGCGGACTAACCATGATTACGTTACTGTCGTTTTGTGCAGTCGCTGAATCATTGTACATGTAACTAACATAATCGTTGCCAGTTCCCACTGCAATTTGATACGTTTGAACCGCCGAGAAAGGCGATACATCTGCTCCGCTTATAATACTGCTCCAGCAGTTTGGTAAAGCAGAGTTTACCACATTTTCGAATGTCTCCGCAAAAGTCGAAATAACTTCGCAACCTGAGCTGAACGAAACGGCTTCCGACCACTGTCCAATGGCATCGGCACCACATCTGCTTCTCACAAAAACGTAGTAATTTGTGTTTGCTTGAAGGTTTGGAATACTACCTGAATTGGTTTCTAAGGTAAAAATGGCGTTTTCATCTAATTGATTTGTGGTTGAAATCGATACATCGTAACCAATTGCACCTGCAACGGCTTCAAAATTTAAATTGGCTTGCGAAGTAGTAATTCCTGATACGGCAATTTCAAGAACATCACCACAAGGAGGAATGGCTTCATATCGAATATTATCTAAAAAGGCGTAAGAATAAGCTTCAGCACTATCAATGCGGAATGCTATTGTATTTGCGTCAGAGTTTGTTGAAGGGAAATTAACCGTATACGTTTCAGTACTCAACGTTAATGTGAATTCTTGAATAGGTGTAAAAACAGCATTGTTTCCTGTGCCACTTAAAGTTCCTACTGCTAACACTCCTTGACCCAATCCCTTGAACTTAACGCGGTTTAAACCCGAATTTAGGTTGCTAACGGCTGGTGCTAAAAGCATGATTTGCAAATTCTCCGCTGGGAAATCTTGGTACAAATACACACCGTTGTCGTTCGAAATATTGGTGTAGTTAGCAATGTAAACACCACTGTAGGAGTTAAATGGTAGATTTTGTACTAATGAACTCCAACAAAGCGGTAATGTAGTTTCATTATTAAAGTCTTCAAAGAATTCAGTCAATTGCGCACAAGTGGTTGTTACCGTAATTGGTGCCGACCAATAGCCTGTTCCCACATTTGCACAAGAGCTACGAACCCAAATTTTATAAGTAGTACTTGGGTCTAAACTAGAAAAAGTATATGTATTAGTTGATGTATTAACGATCGTACCAGCTTCCGGATTGTCAACATTCGCTGTGGCTATCGAAATTTCGTAGCTACTTACCGTTGTAGATGCTTCGATTGCTATAGTTGCAGTAGTTTCACCTACGCTGGTCACATCTATACTAGTTACGTCAGCACAAAGCGGATTTGCTTCCCAAATAACGTCGTCAATATAAGTCGGATCAAATCCTTGGGTTTGGCTTATACGGAAACCGATGTATTTGTCTGTACCAGAGTAGTTGGCTAAATCAACAGTGAAAGATTGCATTTCATTTGTTAATTCGAAAGATTGTAACGGTGTAAATACCGCATTCATGCCGTTGTTATTTAGTGTACCCACTTGAATCGACTCGCCGCCACGAGCGTTAAAACGCAAACGATTATTCGTAGCTAAACTTATAAACTCAGGCATTACAGCAATCAAATCAGCTGTTGATAGGTTTGAACCATCAGGTAAAAATTGCAATGCGTTAAAACCCGAAGTTGTAGGTTGTGCATAATTCACCTGTATGGAAGCATGTCCCGAAATTCCAGGGCCTCTTTTAATGCTTTGCCAACAACTTGGAAGTTGATACGCAAAATCGTCATCAAAGTTTTCGTCTAATGCGGCAGTAGCTTCACAGGGTGTAACGAATAACGAAGATATCGTGATCGGACCCGTTTCGTTTTCACAAACCGAGCGAACCGCAAATTGGTAAGCAGTTGCAGGAAGCAAATTAGTAGCTGTATAAGCATTTCCAGTTACGGCAATAGGTAAAATGCTGTCCGGAATTGGATTTGGGTTATTCATATTAACTACATAAACCTCGAAATTGTTAGTATCCTGAGGCTGCACCCAAGTTACTGTGGCTGAAGTACTACTTACATTGCTTACAGCAACCGACGACGGAGGCATACAAGAAACCACAGCTTGAACAGTGGTAGCATGACAGCTAAAAGAAATTTCGCAGGCATCGTTTTCCGTGTAGTGAACTCGTATTTCATTTGCAGCTAAATTACTAACCGTTAATGGCGACGGTCCGTGCGCCAACACCTCGTTTTGCAAATTTGTTATAGTTATGTACTTCGGATCACTTGCAATGTTAGACAGTAGATTGCACGTAAAAATATAGCCAATTGTTGGATCTACATTCATTAAATAGGCGTATTCACTCGTCCAGTTACAATTCGAAATCATTTGCGTGCTGCCCGAATTGTTGAGCACTATCGGTTGAAAGGGAAACATGCTGTTGTTAACACATTGTCCGTAACCGGCAGCTATTCCAAACAACAATACAAGCAATAGGTGTATAGGTGTTTTCATGTTTTTGATGTTTATTGGTTCAGTAAAGAGATACGCACATTTTGGTTGGGTTGCGTTCAACTCTAAAATTTTGTTTAAAATTAATTAAAAAATGTTAAACAAGTCTTAAAATAATGTTTTATTTTTTTTTAATTCACTGATATGCAATCTTTTATTGGTCAGATGTTTTTTTGAAATGTTTAATATTAGAAATGTTTTTTGGGCGTTCCGGCGGGTCGTTCCTCCGGCGCCGTCGCGTGCGTGCTGCAATTCAAGCGGCAAAAGTCGTTTCGGCTACGGCTTTACAAGGGCTCGTGGCGTCGCCTTGTAAAGCCAAGCCTCAAT
>CALRVY020000053.1:0-17397 GCA_943371725.1 Pseudanabaena sp. UWO311
CAATTTCCGAATAACGGTTGCTAATTCGAGATCGGATGTGGTTACTGCGCCGGCATCGCCCAACGCTCCCAAATTTTTCCCTGGATAAAAGCTAAAGCCCGCTGCATGTCCGTAACTACCGGCTTTTTTAGAAGATTCATTTACAAAGGCACCGTGCGCTTGGGCAGCATCTTCAATAAAAAGCAAATTATGCTGCTCACAAAACGATGAGATTTCTTCAATATTTGCTAAACGTCCGTACAAGTGTACTGCCAATACGGCTTTGGTTCTTGGAGATATTTCAGATTCCAGTTGTTGTACATCAATATTATAGGTTTCTAGTTCTGGTTCGCATAAAACCGGCACCAAACCCGCGTGCTGAATGGCTAAAATTCCTGCAATGTAGGTATTTGCCGGAACTAAAACTTCGTCGCCAACAGCTAATCTGCCCAGCAATTTATAGCCTTCAAAAATTAATCGAAGCGCCTCTAATCCATTGGCTACACCAATGGCTTCACTGGTCCCACAATAGTGTGCAAATTCGGTTTCAAATTGCTCGACTTCTTCACCTAAAATAAACCATCCCTTTTCGATTACGCGCTGCGCAGCCTGTTGTAATTCAGGTTGGTAACTTTGGTTTATGCGCTTCAGATCAAGAAAAGGTATCTTCATAATCAGATCGTTAATCGGTAAAATCGCTGGCAATACGTTTGTGCACCAAAACTTTCTTTCCAAGCAATTAGTCCGTTATTGAGATAGGTGCCGTCTCGTTCGGTTGATATTCCAAAGCTAAAAAACTTTTTATCTTTAAAAACCGCAATAATGTGTGCAAACAAAGTATCGAATGCGCCTTTGACTTCCAAATCTTTTCTCATGGCAATATACTGAGCATGAATGGTTTGATTCGTTACAAATACAACAGTTCCGCCCAACAACTTTTGATTTAAGGAAACAGTAAATAACAAAATATTATCTGGAAAACGCTGTTTTAAAAGTATGATCTCCGCTGCTGAATGTACGGGTTCTACACCATGCCGATTTTGCAAAACGGGAATAAGAATTTCATTCCAAAAAAGATCAAAATCTGTAGTTGTTGAAATCTGTAAATCCAGTTTCGCTGCCGATTTAAATTGTCGCTTTCGCAAGTCGGAAAAAGCAATCGGAAAACGGTAATCGATCGCACTTAGTGCATCATTTCGATACAATTGAGCTCCTTTTTGAAACAAACTGTATTCCCAATGGTTTGCTGGCTTTTGGTGATAAATTTCAGGAATGAGTTTGCAAGAAATTTCGGTTATTCCTGCACTTTCGTAGAAGGAAGTGAGTGCTTCTAAAATTTCGTTCGACAGCTGCTGATTCATTTCCCCGTAAATCAAACTACCGTAAGTGAGCCCGCCGTGCGATACTACTTTGTTTTGCGAAACCGACGCGGGAAAAACAGCAATAAGTTTGTCTTTTCTAAAAATGAGAATTGAAAAATCAGTGAAACGATCGGCGTGATAATCCATGAAACCGCGTTCAAACAAAAAAGTTCCGTTGCATGAATTGCGAACAAAGGCATTCCAAGTTGAACGCAAATCGGCCTGATATCGTATTAAATTTAGCACAACTTCTTTTTATCGGAGTGAAAAGTACGTAATTTCGAAACGAGTTTAAAAAGATTCCGTCTTGAAAAAAACGCGCTACTTATTTATTGTGACCGTTTTTCTTGTGTTCGTCCAATGTTTTCAAGCCATTGCACAAGACATTTCGCTCTATCAGCAGTATAACGGAAGGTACGGATTTACCTTCTGTGGAAACACTTTAAACCTATTTGAAAATAATAATTTGCCTGGTATTCCTCCACCGGAATGTACCATGCTTACGGAATCTTCACAAGAATTAGTTCTGCAAGATGGCGATACTGTTGTAGCAGCATATTTGTATTGGGCTGCAAGTGGCACGGGCGATTTTAATGTAAATTTAAACAGCATTCCGATAACTGCCGAGCGCACATTTAGTACTCAGGGAGCTAATGGAGCCGAATATTTTGCCGCGTTTGCCGATGTTACAACACAAGTACTCAACGAAACAGGAACACTGTACACTTTTTCAGGATTGGATATTTCCGACATCATCGCGGAATACTGTCCTTTCGGCGGAAATTTTGGCGGTTGGGCCATAGTAGTTGTGGTTCAAAACGACTCGCTACCGCAATGTCAGCTTAACATTTACGACGGAATGCAGCGGATTCCGGGAGAGATTAACATTTCACTGACAAACCTAAATGTCATAAATGGCATTGACTCTCAAATCGGATTTTTAGCTTGGGAAGGCGATAAGAATATTGCAATAGGCGAATCGCTTTCTATTAATTCTATTGTAGTTCAAAACACGCTAAATCCGGCAACTAATGCGTTCAATGGGACAAATTCATTTACGGGAACTGATACGCTTTACAACATGGATTTAGACGTTTATAATTTAGAAGGTTTTGTTAATCCGGGCGACACACAAGCTTCCATTGCCATTGCTTCCGCTAGAGATTTTGTGATGGTCAATTGTTTGGTTACTAAGCTTATAAACGAATTACCGGACGCAACAGTTCAAATCATGGATTACAATGTGAGTTGTAATTCGCGCACTATTGATATCACGTATCAAGTTAGTAACTTAAATAGCTCTGCTACCCTTCCGGCTGGCGTTATAGTACTGTTTAAAGCAAATGATACATTGATTGGTACTGCATTGACCAATACACCGATTCCGGTCGCAGGTTCGATAATTAGTACAATAACTTTAGAAGTACCGGTTTTGTTTGCAAATCCTGTTTTGTTTGAATTGGTAGTCGACGAGAACGAAATCGGTCAGAGTTTTGTTCAGGAGCTCGACGAAAATAACAACACTTACGTGGAAGAAATTTCGTTTCCGAAGAGTCCGCCGTTTAATAACGTTTCTAATGCAACGGCTTGTAATTTAGGAAGTGGAAGTGGTCTTTTCGATTTTTCGTACGCTCGATTTCAGGCGAGAGTAAATGAGAATGACGAAGTTGCACTCTTTTACAGCTACGAAGACGCGCTTGCAGGAACGAACGAAATTGGACTAGGAAATGAGTCTGTTTTGACTAATGGAAGTCCGACGACGATTTATGTTCGCATTCGAAATGCAGCAGGTTGTGAAACATTTACTTCGTTTAATTTGAATACGCAACGTTGCAAGCCCAAGGTTTACAATTTGGTTGCTACGAATGAAGACGGGTTTTACGACGAATTGATTGTGGAAGGTTTGGAAAACATTTTCGAATACGATTTAGTGATTTACAATCGTTATGGTAGGAAAGTATGGTCTGGAAATTGGAAAACTGGGATTTGGCGAGGCACGAGTAACGTACAGAGTTGGGAATCGGACAATTTACCTGAGGGCACTTATTTTTATGTTTTAAGTCTAAATGCGTCGGAATTTCCAGAACCGCTAGCGGGATTTATACATTTGACACGATAAGACGACACTTACTAACATTGTTGCAATTAAAACACTCTTAATCAATCACTTGCTTTCCTTTAATATTATTTAAAACTTTCAAAATAAATACGGAAAAACCGTACAGATACTATGGTTAAAATCCGTACTGTCAGATAAGTGGTAGTTCACCACGGTTTGGGGTGGTTTGGGGTAAGTTGTCACAAAGTATGGTATTTTACGGCTTAAGCCACCTAAGCCACCTAAGCCATAGGGAAGTAACTAAAAGCCCATTCCTGTCAACTCCCCAAAAAAACCTTATAAACCTTACTTCAACAAAAAACCTTCATCACCAAAAAATGAGCTTAAACACAACTTCGTTATAAAAATCTTCTTTAAATCTCTTGAATTAAGTCTTTTAACTCGCACAATTAAAACATCCACAAACTATTTTAAAACCAACCATTTAATACCAATTTGTCATATAAAATCAGTTTGGTATAAACACGCGATAACTTCAGTGTTTTTTTAACAATTAAGCCCATCGAAAAAGCACTTTTTATTCAGCTATTTAATCGCATTCTTACTGCAATTTTGACATCAATTCACGAAAATAAACCCAAAACTGACTACTTGCAGTTTAAAATTAAACAAGCTAAATCTTTATTCTTAATATTACATACTGAAAACAATATTGGTAAAAAATTTAAAAATTATAACTAATATACTTATTTGACTTTAAAATAAAAACAAAACAACACACATTTGCGTCAGATTTAAAGCGAAATATTATGTGTGGAATTTTAGCCGTTTTAGGAAAAGGAAAAGACGAACAACTGGTAGCGCAACTTTCGAAGAGAATGTCGCACCGTGGACCCGATGAAAGTGATATACACGTAACCGAAGCTGGACACATCTTGGCCCACGAGCGTTTGTCTATCATCGATTTACATTCTGGGAAACAACCCATTCAAGGTACAGCGTCTGCATGGATGATTCACAACGGTGAAATTTACAATTACCAATTACTAAAACAAGCCTATTTTGCACATGATACCTTTAGAACCAAATCGGATTCTGAAATCATTGTGCGCTTGTACGAAAAGTTTAAGTACGATTTTGTAGACAAACTCGATGGCGATTTTGCTTTCGTAGTTGTTGACGGCGACGATTACATTGCCGGACGCGATCCGCTAGGCGTTAAACCACTTTACTATGGTGTCGACGAGCGTGGAAGAACGTACTTCGCTTCCGAAATGAAAGCAATCGCCGATCAGTGCAAAACGTTCTCTACCTTCCCTCCTGGTCATTATTACACGCCTGAAACTGGCTTTGTAAAATACTACAAACCAAAATACGAAGACTTACAGAGCGAGACAGCTCCAGTAGATTACACTGCTATTCGCGAAGGTTTAATTGCAGCAACTCAAAAACGATTAATGAGCGACGTGCCGATTGGCGTTCTGTTATCGGGAGGACTCGACTCTTCCCTAACCTCATCAATTGCCTCACGTTTGCTTAAAAAACAGGGGAAAAAGTTAAAATCATTTTCAATTGGTCTCGATGCATCCGCCCCAGATGCCGCAGCTGCTCGCGAAGTTGCTGCTTTCCTCGGAACCGAACACCACGAAATCCACTTTACAATCGAACAAGGTATCGACATCCTCGAAAAGCTCATTTGGCATCTCGAAACCTACGACGTTACGTCGGTTCGCGCAAGTACGCCCATGTTTTTCCTGTCAAAAGCCATTACTGACATGGGCGTTAAAGTGGTACTCTCAGGCGAAGGTGCCGACGAAGTTTTTGGCGGATATCTCTATTTCCGAAATGCGCCTTCCGCAGCCGATTTTAGAAAAGAAACCGTTGAACGCGTTCAAAAATTGTTTACTGCTGATTTGCTTCGCGCGGACAAATCGACCATGGCGCACGGATTAGAAGCACGCGTACCCTTCTTAGACAAAGCCTTTTTAGATATTGCCATGCAGCTAGATCCCGCAGAAAAACAGCCAAAAACATACGAAGGTCGCGAGAAATACATCTTGCGCAAGGCGTTCGATACGCCAGAAGATCCGTTTTTGCCCGAATCGGTTTTATGGCGGCAAAAAGAGCAATTTTCCGACGGTGTGGGCTACAGCTGGATTGATACACTAATTGAATATTGTGCTTCGCAAGTAACCGATTTGCAAATGGCAGAGGCTGATAAAATGTTCCCTTACAACACCCCGGCAACGAAAGAAGCGTATTATTACCGCAGCATTTTCCACAAATTTTACCCGCAAGAAAGCGCTGCACAAACGGTTCGTAAATGGATTCCGAAATGGCAAGAAAACCAAGACCCAAGCGGTCGAGCCAATGCTGCGCACGTACATGCAGATGTCGAAATTGCAAAAGCTCCTGAGCATGTATAATCAAGATTAAAACGTTAAATTTTAGTTTGATAGAGCGGTAATTCCCGTTTTCCACCGCATCCCGATGACAACAGGGACGCAGCAACAAAACACTGCTAGTCCAATCCAGCGTGGCTTCCTTTAGTCGCCGTTGTATTGGCTAGCTGTTTATTTTTCTTGCCTTACGGGCTTTTCGTTGCAACCGAGGCCGCGGGAAGACGATTCCGAAATAAAAACATTTTGAGATTGGGATATTTTGGAAATGTTCTTTTCTCGAAAAACGACTTTTCTGCGGGAAACAAACCGTTTAAAAAATCAGAAAAACCAACTTTTTGAATGAAGAATGAAAGTTGAAATGGGCTAAGAAACTCGGCCTTGAAACCTGAGTTTGATTTAAAAATTGAAGTCAGAAAACATGGAAGTGGTTTATTACTAGTCGGATTTCTTTTGTGATACTATAGTATCGCAAAAAATTCAACGAAGTGGGTCGCCATTTATATGTTTGGCAAGCTAAGGGCGACTTTGCTGAGCGCCTTGCAATTTGAGTTGCTTTCCATAATAGAATTTGTAGCGCGATTTTAAAGCTAGCGTACTTTTCAAATTAACCTGAAAGTCGGGAGACTTTTTGGAGCGCGGAGCTGCAATGTTTACCTTCGAGCGGCCTTGGGAAAATCAGCTGAAATTTAAAACGCATCCACAGAATCTTTTTCTGCTCAATTGCACAAAAGTACAGCATTTACTCAGCTGTTACTTCGCTCTTAAGCTATTTCTAGGCAACTAACGGCGGCAAATTCTTTTTCGTTCAAAAATGCTTTGATTAATTCAGCACGAGTTTGTAAAACATAGACCAAATTAGTTGTACTTATATTTCCAATTCTAAGCCAAATAACTTTCGGAGGATGACCATACAAAGTAACTAAGTCTTAGAAATCAGCATCGAAGGTAACGATGGTGTAGTTCTCTTTTTTTGCAAAATTCCAAATATCACGGTCACTCTTGTCTTCGAGCAGTAACTCACGTACTTGTGCACAATCTGGAAAAAGTGGTCTTAATTTATTGATTACTCGAAAAGAGACATTTTGATCGAACAAGAGCTTCACGAAGCGACAAGAATTTTGTGTTCTCTGTCGGCGGCATATGACAATACTGCTTTTAAATCTTCAGGTGTCAATTCAGGATAGTCTTCAAGAATATCCTGCTGCGACATACCTGAAGCAAGCCAGCCTAAAATGTCATAAACTGTTATCCTCATACCTCTGATGCTGGGTCTACCAAATCGAGTCTGCGCGTTTATGGTAATTATCTCTGAATAATGTTTCATGACGCTAAGATAATTAAAAGATTGTTGGATTCGTATTGCCCTTTTTCATAGAATCAGAAATCATAAACCCTAAGCTAAGTAAATTTGAGAAAATCGATTCACCGCAGTTAAACAACGTTTTAAGACTCGGCCTTGAAACCTGAGTTCGATTATAAAATTGAAGTCAGAAAACATGGAAGTGGTTTATTACTAGGCGAATTTCTTTTGTGACACTATAGTATCGCAAAAAATTCAACGACGTACATATTGCGTTCTGCTGTAGACATTTACTAGACCGATTTGTAACAAAGATACTAAACTAACGTGAGTTCGACATACATACTTTTTTAAGATCGTTTATAAAGATTGTTTTGTTGAAAACTTTGAAAATCCTCGTTCACTATCTTCTAAAGTAAATCATTTTAAGCAGCTACTTTCGCCTTTGAATAGTATCCATATACCTCGGAATATCAAAAAAAGTACGTTTGGCAACCAGCTATGTAAATGAAATCTACCTTCAATTTTTATATCGAACGCCCATCTTTAATCTAAGACCAACAAACATAAAATTGTGACTATTGCCGGTAATGCCTGAACAAAAAAGATTTTTCTACTGGCACTGAATGCGCCGTAAATACCGGCAACCGACACACAAATTAAGAAAAAGAGCGCTATGTTTTTCGACCAAATTGTATCCGAGATTAGTATCGACCACAGCAATCCGGCCGACAAAAATCCGTTGTACAAGCCCTGATTTGCGGCTAAAGCTTTGGTAGGCTTAAATAAATCTCCGGGCAACGACCTAAACGTTCGCTTGCCGATGGTTTCCCATGCAAACATCTCAAAATAAAGTATATACAAATGTTCAAGTGCAATTATTCCGATTAAGATTTTTGTAATTAGGTTCATTTTTTATCAGTTTCGGGTTCTTAATAACCAAACGCATAGCTTAAAGAGTTATCTAAGTTAGCTCAAAATGTTCTACGTGAATGTAGTCAAATATCTGTAATTTAATTCTAAAAAAATTAATGGGTTCGGGCATCTAGCTACGAATACAAGTTTTTTTATTTGGGCGTTCCGGCGCCTCAGTGCCCAAGAAACAAGTCAGGCGCCGTCGGGTCTTTCGCTGCCCCCGATAGCTATCGGGGTTTTTTTCCCGTGAGGCGGATCAAAAAATAAGATTTCCGCTGCAACCCCTAACGCGGGCTAAGTGCATCTAAAACAAGTGGTTGAGATTTGGTTATGGGTGGTGGCTATTGGGATACTTTTCCTTTGAACTTTCTTCAATTATTATCCGTAAGCGAGTAGTACAATTATGTAAGAGAGAGAATTCAAATATTGATTTAGCCTTTGTTAAATGTCACAATATTTCGTACACTTGTAAAGTATTGATAAACATATATATTGCAAGTCAAGATGTTAATTCTTTATTTTACATTTGTCAAATCATATTATTAGCGAAATCAAATGTCAGAGGCTGAATTTTTACATTACGATTTGAAATTGGTAGAGCCGTCTTTTGGCTCTTCACTAACGGATTTAATTATTGAGTTGGATCATCTTCGAAAGAAGTCACTTGGAGGTTCAACACACCCAAAAGTTTTTTTTCAGTTGAAACATATCTTTCATACTCTTGAAAGTATTGGATCAGCAAGGATAGAAGGAAACAATACAACTATTGCTGACTATATTGAAACTAAACTTACAGAAAACCAAAAAGTTCCACCAAGTATCAAGGAAATACAGAACATAGAAAAGGCAATGGCTTTCGTTGAGGAGAATGTAAAAGATTATCCAATCAACAGAGCTTTTTTGAGTGAGATGCACAAAATGATTGTCGACGGATTGCTACCACCTCCAAATGGAGAGGGCGATGGAACTCCAGGTGAATACAGAAAAGTGAACTTGAAAATAAATAGGTCAACGCATAAGCCGCCAGAATGGTTGAAGGTTGATGACTATATGAACGAGTTGATCGATTTTGTCAATAGAGAAAATAGCCCAAAATATGATTTGCTTAAAGCCGCTATTGCACATCATCGGTTTGTTTGGATTCACCCTTTTGGAAATGGTAATGGTAGAACTGTTCGCCTGTTTACTTACGCAATGCTTGTCAAAACAGGATTCAATGTTAACGTGGGAAGAATCTTAAACCCTACTGCTGTGTTTTGCAGTAATAGGAATGATTATTATACAAAATTATCCGAAGCCGATAAAGGCACGGATGAAGGAATATTTACTTGGGTTGAATACGTTTTAAAAGGTCTAAAAGATGAAATCGAGAAAATTGATAGGCTGTCCGACTACAATTTTTTAAAAAAGGAAATATTGCTTCCCACAATTGGTCATTCTTTAGAAAGAAAATACATTACTAATTTAGAATCAAAGATTTTGAAAAAAGCTGTTGATGTGCAAGTTATCCAAGCAGCTGATGTCAAAGAATTTTTTGGCGGTAAGGCTGACGCGGAAGTGTCAAGGCAAATCAGAAAACTAATTGATAAAAAAATGCTCGTACCAGAAAAAGAAGGTACACGAAAGTATGTTTTGAGATTTGACAACAGTTATCTGCTCAGAAGTGTTATAAAATCATTGGGTGAAAAAGGCTTTCTTCCTGTCCGTGATGAAATTTTATGATAACTCTTCTGCCCCAAATTGTCAAACCAAACTTATTTTAGAAGATGCTACTATTTTTATTCGTCTGCTGAGAATATTCGGTTTAACTCGCTTGCCACAAATTCCTGTTGCGATTTGTTTTGGAATTCGAACCATTGCTGCCTGTAGTCGGAGTTGTCTATAACATATCCAAATTCTCTAAAAGGTTTATTTGCAGTTATTTTCGTATTTTCATCATGCTAAGAAAAAAAATTTTCAGCCGCAATTGTTTACCACGGTTAGCATGACTGACCTTTTTAAACTGATAGCGAGTTTAACCTATAATCTCAAAAAATACCTGAACTTCATTGTGAAAAAACTATTGGCTCACTACGAGCTTCATACAACAACTGATAAAAACGGCTAATTTGATGTCGTTTTTGCTGAACAAATCAACGTTTTTTGTTTAGAAAGGGAGTTGTAGAACGGTTACGTCTGTTGTGCGAAGTTTT
Organism: Pseudanabaena sp. UWO311; assembly: GCA_943371725.1. Taxonomy (GTDB): domain Bacteria; phylum Bacteroidota; class Bacteroidia; order Flavobacteriales; family Flavobacteriaceae; genus Flavobacterium. Next base: position 10,209 of record CALRVY020000053.1, read on the forward strand.
ATAAAAAATCCTTACCCAAAATGTATAGCATTGTCAAAATACTTCAGCCACCCATTATAATAAAACCTGTAACATTTGCCCATCTCGCATTTCCTTGTTGTTCTTGAAAAAAAATTGCCCATACAATAATGATAAACATCACAATGTTCCAAACAATCATAAACCAAAATAAAAAGCTGTCAAGTGCTGAGCTATTTATAAAATTGAACTTTTTATCATTTTCTAATTCTGATACTGAATTCTTAACGACTATATTTCCATCAATTATTCTAGAGTTTGTTTTTGGGAATCGTCCTTCTTTATTTAAAGTATAGTAAGCAACAAAATCAATTCTATCGGTTGGATTTAATAAATCTGGAATTATTTCGATTTGATTTTTTAAATTTTGATTGGAAATGTTTATTGTTTGTGGAATAGCTTTTATTTCATATTTCAACAATGTTGCTTGACTGTCAAATTGAATCCTTATCTTATCAATTAAATCAGAATTAGTAACTGCCAAATCACCAGTGTTAACTAAACTGAAATTTACTTTATAAAGATTAGTAACTGGAACACTGTCAAATGATACTTTTATTCCGGATCCTGATAGAGAGTTTTTATCAACTAATGAAATAAAAGAGTTTGTAGTTAATGTCAACTCTTTAGTTTTATCTGTTAGAAAATATATTATTACAGTTATGACAACTCCGAGTAAAGCAAGTATGTTGGAATATTTAAAAAATGTCTTCATATAACTTGGGTTCTAAAAATTTCGCACAACGTTTTGAAGCAACCCGAAAGTGGCGATTTCGAAGCACTTCACTGTCAACCAAGCACAAAAGTTTGATAGCAGCACACCGCTTCAATATTGCACGTCACCGCCAATTGAGACAACACGCTGATGTAAGTTAGCATTTATTTTACTTTTAGAGAATGCATTGCGAGAAATTTATTTCCAAGTTTTGACGTTTGGAATTTAGACCATGCGACATTTGCAACTTTGACAATTTCTGCTAATTCATAAATTCTCAAATGAGAGAAAACATTTACAATCACAAACATTTCTTCTTCACTCGCATCTATTCGATTATTGATTCCTACCGCAAGCACGTTTTTGTAAGCCAAAAACAATTCTAATACATTTGCTTGTTTTTCTACATTTGTTCTTGTCAATTGAGCCGGAATTGTTATAATAATTTTTTCTAATGCGTTTTTTAACTCATCAAATGAAAAGTCTCCAATTTTATCAATTCTTCCAGATTCGACAACTCTTAGTTCTTGTTCTAATGCTCGATTTTTTTCATTCAGTTCACTAATTTGGTTTATGATAGATGTAGTGTCTGGTATTTCACTAGCTTTAACCCAACCAGTTAATGAATTTCTGTTTTGAATATCTATAAGAGATTCTAAAATAGAAAGTTTTATATCACTATTGTTATCAAAGAATCTAGATATTTTTGATAAGACTAGTTTTTTGAACTCCTCAAATTTTTGCGGTTCTTGAAGTTCTAAAATATCTTTCCCTTCAGCTTTTACTTTCTGATCTAACAAAGAATCTGTCATGACAATTGCAAAGAATGGTTTGTTTAATTCTATTGCATATCTGTATTCTAATTCTGTATATGATAATCCTGATTTTGGCTCAATAGAACCATATCTTCCACCTAAAATTAACATATATATATCAGAATCTTCAATCCATCTTTTTATTATTTCTAATTGCGATTCATTTCCAGCTGAAAATAATTCCATTCCGGCAGGCATATGTCCTGCTCTAAGTATTGCTTCAACAGCAGCTTGTCTTTCAGCTATTAAATCACTAAATGTTGAAGATATAAATATTTGATGCTTTCTTTTCATGTTATACTATTTTAAATTTTATGTAGGATGTCGAAGGCTTGCCTATAACTCAACAACCGGCAAAATCCCTTCCATTTTTTCAATCTTCAAAACAAGATTAACCTATTTAAAAACAACAAATTGCACCCATAAATTTATGCGTATTTTTCATCTATTAAATTGGACACTTGTTTCGCCTTTTGACTTGGTTATTAAAAATTAATCTTTTTTATCCTTTGCTAATTTACGCGTTTCTCCGCTCCCAAAACTACCTACTTATAGGTATTTTTTACTAACGCGCACGCATTTTTTGCAACGATACGTTTCGCGCACTTCCCCGCACAAGGGATTGTAACGGAAAGCCGTAACGCGAAACGGCGATTGAAGCTGGTTTTGGTGCAGCGACTGCAAGAAGCTGTGCAAAAACCGTAGCTGAAACGCCGTTGCGTGTTGCGCCTTGAAGTGAAAAGCCCGACCTGCCGCTGCACGAACTTCCACCAAATACCTGCGGCAGGATGTGCCCTGAAAAACGCCATTCATCTAACGCAGGTAGTAATCTCAAGGAACTGAAAATGAATGCGTCGCAGGTGGGTGTTGCAAACCCCTGTCCTAGCCTGCCCTTTTTGCCGCGTTGTGGCCGCTATTTTTTTTCATTCCAAGCCCATTTCGCAAGTCGTGTTTGAAATTAGGTGACTATATTTGCGCAGATTTTTTATTGCTATGAGAATTTCCTACAATTGGCTGAAACAATTTTTGAAAACCGACCAAAATCCGGACGAACTCGCCGTAGTGCTCACCGATTTAGGTCTAGAAGTGGAAAGCGTAGAAGCTTTTGAATCGGTTAAAGGCGGACTGAAAGGCGTGGTTGTGGGACATGTACTTACCTGCGAAAAACACCCCAATGCCGACCGTTTGAAAGTAACTACTGTTGACGTTGGTGAAGCTACTCCGCTACAAATTGTATGCGGTGCCGCCAATGTTGCCGCCGGACAAAAAGTTCCTGTAGCCACTATCGGCGCGGTTTTGCATACGCACAGCGGCGAATCGATTACCATTAAAAAAGGAAAAATTAGAGACGTGGAAAGCTTTGGCATGATTTGCGCCGAAGACGAAATTGGTCTCGGCAGCAGTCACGACGGGATTTTAGTGCTCGACAGCAAACTCAAACCCGGAACCGCCCTCGCCGCCATTTACAATATTGAAAGCGATTTCATTTTCGAAATCGGCTTAACACCAAACCGCGCCGATGCCATGTCGCACCTAGGTGTAGCACGCGATTTACGTGCCGGCTTGCTCCAAAAATCGAGCGTTCCGGAATTGCAAACGCCATCGATTTCAAGCTTCCGCGTCGACAAACGCACGCTCAAAATTGACGTAAAAGTAGCCGACAGCAAATTAGTGCCTCGCTATTGCGGCGTTACCATTTCGGGCGTAACCGTAAAAGACTCGCCTACTTGGCTGCAAAACAAACTAAAAGCCATTGGCTTAACGCCGAAAAATAACGTGGTAGACGTTACGAACTACGTGTTGCACGAACTTGGACAACCGCTACACGCCTTCGATACCGCGAAAATAAACGGTCAGAAAATAAACGTTCGAACGGCCGCTGCTGGCGAGAAATTACTCACACTCGACGATCAAGAACGCGAATTGCACGAAGACGATTTGGTAATTGCCGATGCGCAAAATCCGCTTTGCTTGGCAGGGGTTTTTGGTGGAAAAAATTCGGGTGTTTCGAACGAAACCACAAGCATTTTCTTGGAAAGCGCGTATTTTAATCCGGTTTCGGTTCGCAAAACGGCAAAAAGACAGGGTTTGAGCACCGATGCCTCGTTTAGATTTGAACGCGGTATCGATCCGAACATCACGGAATATGCGTTGAAACGCGCCGCCTTACTGATTCAGGAAGTGGCTGGTGGTGAAATTACTTCGGATATCATCGACATACATCCCAAGAAAATTGAGCCGTTTGCCGTTTTTCTAAACTTACAGAAAGCGCAGAAAATCATCGGACAGCAAATTCCTGCCGATACAATTAAGAAAATACTTGCTTCGCTAGACATCAAGATCAATAGCGTAACCGATACCGGTTTGGGATTGTTAATTCCGCCGTATCGTGTTGATGTTCAGCGTGAAATCGACGTTATCGAAGAGATTCTTCGCGTGTACGGATACAACAACATTCAGTTTTCTAAGAAATTGAACGCTACTGTAGCGAATTCGCCAAGAACGGAATCGTTTAAATTGGAAAACAGCATTGCCACGCAATTGGCTGCGAACGGATTCTATGAAATGATGGCCAATTCGTTGACATCGCCAGAATATGCTTCGGACGATGCCGTAAAATTGTTGAATCCGCTTAGTTCGGATTTAGCTGTATTGCGCACCAATATGCTCGATTCGGCTTTGGAAGCCGTTGCCTACAACAGCAATCGCAAGAACAAAGATTTGAAGTTTTTCGAGTTCGGAAAAGTATATCACACCAACAACGGTGCGTACCACGAAGCCAAAAAACTGACCTTGGTAATTACCGGAAATCGATACGGCGAAAACTGGATTACTCCCGCACAACCGACCTCGTTTTACGAATTGAAAGCCATTGTAACGAATATTCTCAAACGCTTAGGAATTGATCGTTACGACAATGAGAGTTTCACTTCGGAATCGATTAGCGAAGGATTGCGTTTGTTCGATCGCGAAGGTGCGCTGGCCAGCATTGGCTTGGTTCACGGAGCATCGTTGAAAAAGCACGGCATCAAACAAGCGGTTTTTTACGCTGAACTCGATTGGGAAGCCGTTTGCAAACGCGTTACCACCAAGTTAAAGATTACCGATATTCCGAAATTCCCAGAAGTGAGTCGCGATTTGGCACTGCTGCTCGACGAGTCGGTTTCTTTTAACGACTTGGCTCAGGCCGCTAAACAAACCGAGAAAAGTTTGTTGAAGTCGGTTGATTTGTTCGACGTTTACGTTGGCGAGAATTTACCGGCTGGCAAAAAATCGTACGCATTAAGTTTTGTGCTTCAAGATAAGGATAAAACGCTGACTGACAATCAGATTGACAAAGTAATGTCGAAATTAACCGACGTTTTCGCGAAGCAGTTTGAGGCTACATTGCGTTAATCTATTACGATAAATTTATTTTTTTACCGTAAACACATTTTTAAGAAAAGACGCCAAATGGTAGGAAAAATACCGTTTTGCTAGTCAACTTACTACCAACACTTTAACATCTGTTCATTTCATTTCGTAAAAAGAACTTGCTACTTTTATGAAAAACTTTTGAGAAAATGAAAATGCCAATTGTTGATTTAGAGAGATCCTTAAAAGACTTACGCAAAAGAGAAGAAGTATCGGTGGAGCGCGCTGTTAGAGCCATCTTCGAGCAATTAGATCAGGAGCGTGAAGACATCAAAAACAGAATTGAAAATTCCGATAGTAGGTTTCAAACCATTTTCAAGCAAGATAAGTTAGACATGTCGCGCATCTACAGTTTAGAATCGATTCGCGAATTGGCATTAAATTACCGTTTGCGTTTTCTTCCGTCGTCGCTTTTTATCAGTGGTATTCCTGAGGAAACGATTACGAAAGTTCGCGCATTAGAGAAAGAGCACGATACCACAGTAAATTCGTTTTTTATCTTGGCGCCAGCGAAGTCGTTTAAATTGAAAAGTTACGACGACCCGCTTTTGTTCACGTATTTAGGTAACGGATTATATTATCTTATCGACAAGTGGGGAACTGATTTGAATGCAATTCGAAGAATTCAAGCCTTTCCGCTTCGCAATTTGAACACGTTTTTGATTACCTGCGTTTTTGTATCGATTTTATTGACGCTTTGTGCACCGATTTCGAAGTTAGGAGAAGCGGTTCCGATGGCGGGATTTATCTTGTTCTTATTTATGTTTAAATCGGTTATTGCCGTTGCAGGATATTGCTTATTTATGAACAAACAGAATTTGAGTTCGGTAGTTTGGAATTCGGATTACAGAGAAGAGTAAATCTTTACTTGTAAACAACCGGTGATCATTAGGCGAATTTCACTTTTGATTTGGTCGGAAAAATATACGTTTTCAAAAATTTGGAAAGCAGTTGCTGAAAAGTAGCTGCTTTTTTTTGCGTCTAGATTTTTGAAATCAAATAAGAAGTAATCAACGCTGCCATTTTCGTTGAAAACTGAGTTCGGCTAGCATATTTTGATAGGTTTCCTTAAAAATGCGTTGCTCGTCTGCTGTTTTAAAAACTGCCAATTCTGTATTAGTATGAGGTGCACTTTTATAGCGCGCATCGAGTTCGCTCACTTTGTTGTCTTGCGCTTCGTAGGTGCTAAAACTGCTCACCACATGCGACAAGCTGTGCTGAGAAAAGCAAATAATGCATATTAGAAGTGCTTTTCTCATGATCATTTTTTCAAAGGCCGCTCCTACTCCATCATCGCTTTACGAATCAACGGCACGGGCGCACTTCCGTACGACAAAAACTGTTCGTGGAATTGTTTTAGATTGAAATCACTTTCCTTTTTCTTTCGATACGCCGCTCGTAAGTCGACAATATCCGAGAAACCGGTGTAGTAACTGCACAATTGCACTTGCGATAAAGTGGCGCGTTTCCATTTGCCTTCAGCTTCGGCGGTTTGTTGAAAAGCTTCGCGCGTGAGCAAATCGATTACCTGTTTCTCCGACCAATTTTTGGTGTGAATTCCCACGTCTATTATGGTATTGCACGTACTGCGCAAATTCCATTTGTAATACATCAACCACATTTCGGGCGAGGCTTTATAACCGTTTTCTAACATCATCAATTCGGTGTAAACCGCCCAACCTTCAATCATGGCGCCGTTTCCGAAAATGGATTTTACCAAACTTTTCGCTTGATTGCTGTACACCAACTGCGCGTAATGTCCGGGAATGGCTTCGTGAATATTCAATATTTGTAAAGTGTAATTATTGTATTCACGCAAATACGATTCGGCTCGAGCAGCATCCCAACCCGATAAACTTCCGACGTTGTAATACGTATTTCCTTCAATATCGTACGGACCTGGCGATGAAATCGATGCACCAGCCACGCCAGCCATATACGCCGGCTCCTTTCGAACCACTAAAGGTTTGGTAGAATCAATGTAAATGAGATTTTTTTCGCGTACGAATCGCTCTAATTCCGGAATTTGCTTTTCAATTGCCGATTGAAATTCTTCCGGTTTTACGTGATCTAGAGAAAGTACATCAATAACTTTTCGAATCGCCAAAAGTTTATCGGTTGGCATAGGTTCGTTTTTCAGGTACTTTGGCCAAAGCTCTTTTGCGATGTCGTACATACGGGCATGTAATGAATCTTTATGTTTAAGTGCGCGATTGTAAATTTCTTT
>CALRVY020000054.1:0-17206 GCA_943371725.1 Pseudanabaena sp. UWO311
CGGCTGCAATCACGGGATGGCCGCCAAAAGTGGTAATATGTCCTAATTTGGGATGATCTTGCAGTAAATCCATGTGTTCCGCGGAAGCGATGAAAGCGCCAACCGGCATACCGCCCGACATTCCTTTACCAACAATGACGATATCAGGAACGATTCCAAAATTTTCAAAACCAAAAAAGGTTCCCGTTCTTCCAAAACCGGGTTGAATTTCGTCGATAATCAAAACAGCACCCATTTCTTTACAACGATTATGCAGCTTGATTAAATACTCGTTTTCAGGTTGAATAAAGCCCGCGCCACCTTGTATGCTTTCCACAATGACACCGGCGGTTTTCTTGGTAATGTGCTCTAAATCAGGTAAATTATTGAATGTAATAAAACGCACGTCAGGAATCAACGGACGAAAAACTTGTTTGCGTTCTTCGTATCCCATCACGCTTAAAGAACCCATAGTATTTCCGTGGTAGGCGTTGTGGCACGAAATCAGTTCCGATCGACCGGTAATTCGGCGCGCTAGTTTCAGGGCACCTTCGGTAGCTTCTGTTCCCGAATTAACCAGATAAATCTTTTCTAAAGGATCGGGTAAATACTTTTGAAGGCGTTTACAGTATTCCACCGCAGGATGCTGGGCAAACTCCCCGTAAACCATAACATGGCTGTACAAATCGAGTTGCTTTTTAATAGCTTCGTTTAAGTACGGATGGCAATGTCCAACCGAAGTTGCCGAAACGCCTGCCACAAAATCGAGATACGCTTTTCCGTGTATATCGTAAATGTAGCTGCCTTTCGCATGGGAAACCTCCATTCCCAAAGGATGTGGCGTAGTTTGCGCTTGATATTTAAAAAAATCCGTCAGCATTTTATTTCCCTTTCTTTGCTTTTTTATCGTAATCCTTTGTCTCTTTTCGAACGGCTATCGGTTTGTCGGACGATTTGTCAGCCTTCTCCCGATAGTTCCGCGCAATCTCGTCCCATTTTAATTCGTCTTCCGGAAAAACGTCATCTTTATTCTTAATCATTTCGTCTTCACGCCAAATAAATCCGCGCAAACGACGTGCATTTTCGGGAAGTTCTTCCTCAGGATACATTTGTCCTTCGGGTCGATCATACTGCGTTATGGTTTCAATTTTAGAATCTTCCAAAATCAAATTAATCTTCGAACTTACGCTTTTGTTAATTCCAATGAGCTCGTCCTTGTCGTCGCGCATGAAATAGAGAATTTCCGTGTTTTTAACTAAGGTAACATCGTGTAGTTTATCGTCTTTAAACTTTCCATAAAGATTCAAACCTTTTACCTGATTGTAGCCCGTTCCAATCGTATCTTTCGAAATAATAAATGCGTTGTTCAATACTTTCAGCGAATCGATTTTTTCAGTTTCCTTGTTGGCAATCAAATAAATGATATCACCTGTAAGCTGATTTTTCTTGTTCCAAATTATAGGACGGCCGATTAGTTTGGTAAGTCCCACTTTCGTGGAAGAATGAATAGAATCGCACTTTCCGTTCATGTCTGTTTTGTAAAAGCGGCCGTTTTTAAAAGCGCGAATGATCCGATTTTCAGGTTTCCCCGTGAGCATAAGTTTTGTTCCGTGAATGTACACACTGTCGTTTTCCATCAAAGAAACGGCAACTGCTTTTCGGGTAACGAACATCGAATCTTTCATTTTATACAATTCGGCATAATGACCGCGAACGACTCCTTTATTAATGGTGTCGGTTATTTTTACATAATGCGAAGCCGAGGCAAATTCTCGGTTTTTATCGTAGTACAGCGAATCACCGTCTATCCTACGATCGTTGTATTTGATGTACGATTTTCGAAGAAAGTGCGCCACGTTTTTTTTGGTATCGTAAAATCCTTTTTCGGTGTAAATAAAATCTTCCTTGCTAGTAACCGTCGACGGACCAAGCAGATACGAATGTCCAGAGTTTGAATAGTAGTCGAGATGGTTACTTTTAATCACCACTTTAGGATTGGTTACCGTAACGGCAGTAAGGAAGCGAAATTTCTTTTCATTTGCGAAATAACGTCCTGATTTACTGGTTAGTATCGTTTCTTTGTTTACGATTTTTCCGTAATTTTTGTAGTACGCTTGTTGGATATTGCGATCGAAATTGATTGTATCGGTTGTAAGGGTAAATTCCGGCGATTTCAATACAGGTTTTCCTGTGGCAAAAGCTTGTTTCAGATTTCCAGCGTATTCGGCGTATTCGCTGTTGAGAAATAAAGTATCTCCCTGATTCATAACAACTTCGCCAAATGCTTTGATGTAATTTTCTTTTTTGAAGAAATAGGCTTTATTGCAGCGTAGGGTAACTCCTTCGTGGCGTACCAGCACACTACCGGTAAGTAGCACGGCATCGGGCATTTTTTCTTCATCTACGTCGAAGTGTTCTGCATTCTCTACAATAATGGGTTTGCCATTCTGACTATACGAATTCGCCATCGGAATTAGCAACGCTAGGAGAAAGAAAGGAATAAAATATTTCAATGAAATTAAATTTGGCACAAAAATAGTGCTTTGCTTGTGTAAGGATGTTCGGTTAACAAAAAATTTTAAAGCGTACTGCATGACGAATCTATATATTTGCAGCAGTAGCACAGAAAGAAAGCGAAATATGAAAAAAATAGCAAAGTTTATTATACTTGTTTTTGTCATTACTTTGGCGAGTCAATCGGTTGTAGCACAATCAAAAAAAGATAAAAAAGTGGCGGAAAAATCTCAAAAAAAAGTTGTATATCAGGTGTTTACGCGTTTATTTGGCAACTTAAATCAAACCAATAAGCCTTGGGGAACTAAAGAAGAGAACGGCGTTGGTAAGTTTGCCGATTTCACTGAAGTTGCCTTAGATGAAATCAAAAAACTAGGCGTAACTCATATTTGGTACACGGGAGTTCCGCATCATGCTTTAGTTGGCGATTATACGAAGTATGGAATTTCAAATGACGATCCGGATGTGGTTAAAGGACGTGCAGGTTCGCCTTACGCCGTAAAAGATTATTATAACGTAAATCCAGATTTAGCTGTTGATCCCGCAAATCGTTTAGCTGAATTTGAAGCTTTAATTGATCGTACGCACAAAGCAGGTCTAAAGTTGCTAATCGATATTGTTCCGAATCATGTAGCACGGCGTTATCAAGGTAAAACCAATCCACCTGGAGTTCGCGATTTTGGTGCGGATGATGACACTTCCGTGGAATACGCTCGCGACAATAATTTTTATTACATACCTAATTCCTCTTTTAAAGTTCCGTACAGTTCAGAATACAAACCTTTAGGCGGAAATGCCGCGCCAGGTGCGGATGGTTATTTCGAGGAGACGCCAGCAAAATGGACTGGAAATGGGAGTCGTTTGGCGCAACCTGATATCAACGATTGGTACGAAACGGTAAAAATTAATTACGGAATTCGTCCAGACGGAACAAAAGATTTCCCAGAATTACCTGCTGGATATGACGAAAAGGATTACAAAGCGCATTTCAATTTTTGGAAGGATAAATCAGTTCCCTCTTCTTGGATTAAATTTAAAGATATTGCCTTGTATTGGATAGCAAAGGGCGTTGATGGTTTTAGATTTGATATGGCCGAAATGGTTCCTTACGAATTTTGGAGCTACATGAACTCGTCTATAAAAATGAAAAATCCAGATGCATTTTTATTGGCAGAAGTCTATAATCCAAACGAATACCGAAATTACATCAAATTAGGTAAAATGGATTATTTGTATGATAAAGTAGATTTATACGACAAATTAAAAGAGGTTATTCAAGGAAAGAGTTTGCCTGATCCCATAACGGATATCCAAAATCGTTTTCAAGATATCGAGCATCATTTGCTGCACTTCCTCGACAATCATGACGAACAACGATTGGCGTCGGATGCTTTCGCAGGAACAGCAGAAAAGGGAATGCCCTTAATGGTACTTTCAGCAACTATTAGCAGTTCGCCAACGATGATTTATTTTGGTCAGGAAGTTGGAGAACGCGGCGATTTAGATTCGGGATTTGGAAAGCCAACGCGAACTACTATTTTCGACTATGCAAGCGTTCCAGCGCACTGGCGTTGGATGAATTACGGAAGATTCGACGGCGGAGAATTGAAGGAAAGTGAAAAGAAATTGCGCGACTTCTATAAGCGTTTACTGAACTTTACACTAGAATCGGAAGCGCTAATGGGGAAATTTGTGGAATTACAATCCGAAAATCGAAAACAAGGTGATTCTTACAAACCCGGTTTATACGCTTTTGCTCGCCATTCAAAAAATCAAAAGTTAATCGTAGTGAATAACTTTTCTTGGGTAAGCGAAGCTGATTTTACATTACAAGTTCCAGAATCTTTAATTAAAGTTTGGAAATTAAAGAATGGTAGTTATTCTTTAACTGAAAAACTTTACGGAAACAGTAATTCAATGCTGGTGGTTAAAGATGGTAAAGGAACTATTGCACTGAAATTAGCACCTTCGGAGTCGGTTATTCTCGAAGTTAGTAAATAATGTGCTAACAAAAAGTTAGTTTATCTAGCGGATCAGACAGAAGGAGTAACTTTGCAGTATGAAAACAGTTGTTTTTAAATATCTGTTGTTAATCTTGGTATCAGATGTAGCATGGGCGCAATTTGATACTGGAAAACGCAATGTTGGTATCGCACCTGTTTTACCAAAAGAAACGCCAAAAGAGGCTCCAAAAGAACTTCAAAAGCCAGAGGAAAAGAATAAAACGTCGATACTTCCAGAAGTTTTTAAACCTCAAGATAACAAGCCTTTGGTTGAAGAAAAACCTTTGAGTATGACGCCTTCCGATGAGTTTATGAGTAATTCACGCGAGTTCACAAAGGTTTTTGAAAACGAACTCAATAAAATCAAGCCGCAACGTAAAAAGCAATCGCTTGGAACCATTAAAATCAAAACGAAAAGTGTAATCATTCGCTGTCGCGATTCACAAGCTATAGACGGCGACCAGATTCGCGTTTTTTGGAATGAGAACTTAATTGCGAATCGTTTGACACTTAGTGGTGGATTTCAAGGCATTGAAATTCAATTAGATAAAGGCTATAATTATATTGATTTTAAAGTTATCAACGAAGGCGATAGCGGTCCGAATACCGCGCAATACGAAGTAATTGACAAAGCAGGTAATGTTTTGGCCAATGCTTTTTGGGACATGCGATCGGGCGATACCGCAACGATGGTTCTTATTCGGGAGTAAATTACGCCAATAGTACCGTTTGAAATCGTTTAATAAGACTTTCTAAGCGAAACGATCTAGCTGATTTTTTTGATTCAGCGATCGGTTGCGGTATTTTATAACACTCCAATATCGCCCTTCCCTTCGCGAACAACAAAAGGCTCGCGACCACTCGCATCAATAATGGTAGAAGGTACATTGTCTCCATAACCGCCATCGATCACTACATCAACCAGATTCTGCCATTTTTCAAAAATGAGTTCCGGATCGGTAGAATACTCCAAAACTTCATCATCGTCGTGAATTGAGGTCGAAACAATAGGATTTCCCAATTGGCGCACCAATTCTAAAGCAATTTCGTTATCAGGTACTCGAATCCCAACAGTAGTTTTCTTTTTGAACTCTTTTGGCAGATTACTGTTTCCGGGCAAAATAAATGTGTATGGCCCGGGTAAAGCTCGTTTTAAAAGTTTGAACGTTGCAGTATCGATTTGTTTAACGTAGTCGGAAATGTTACTTAAATCGCAACAAATAAAAGAGAAATTTGCCTTTTCGAGTTTGATTCCTTTAATCTTTGCGATGCGCTCAAGGGCTTTCGAATTGGTGATGTCGCAGCCCAAACCATACACCGTGTCGGTCGGGTAAATAACTAAACCACCGCTCTTTAAAACATCGACTACTTTCTTAACAGCAGCTGCATTCGGATTTTCAGGATAAATTTTAATGAATTGAGCCATGTTAGTCTAGTATGGTAAGTTTTGCGAATCGAAGTAACAACTTTTTGACTCCGCCCACTTCAAAGTTAATTTCTGCCTTTTTATCTGCGCCGCTTCCCTCAATACTAATGATTACGCCTTTCCCAAATCGTTCGTGCATCACCGAAGTACCAGCAGCTAAATTGTTAGAACCGCTTTCAATTGTATTTTTTGAAGGTATATTGATTGGTTTGAGTCGTCGTAATCCTTCGGGTTTTTTGGGTAAATCATTAGTAAGATAAGCCGGAGGTGTCCCAGCGGCTGGTTTTGTAAGTCGCAGTTTTGATTTGTCGACGTCTCCAAAAATATCCAGATTAATCATGGGCTTGTACTGATACGTATTTTCGGGTGGTGTTAAATATTCTACGTATTGCGACTCGATTTCGTCTATGAATCGCGACGGATCGCAATCGCTCAATTTACCCCAACGATAACGCGATTGTGCGTACGTTAAATAGGCCTGATGCTCTGCACGTGTCAATGCAACGTAAAACAACCTTCTTTCTTCTTCCAATTCGGCACGTGTATGTACTGACATGGCGCTCGGAAACAAATCTTCTTCCATACCTACCACAAAAACGTAAGGAAACTCCAGTCCTTTAGCCAAATGTATCGTCATTAATGCCACCCGATCATCATCGCCGGTATCTTTATCCAAATCAGTAGCCAAAGCTACATCTTCCAAAAATTCGGTTAAACTGCCAGTTGCTCCATCAACTTCGCGTTGTCCTTCAATAAAATCTTTAATACCGTTTAGTAATTCTTCTATATTTTCCAAACGACCAATTCCTTCAGGTGTGTTGTCTTTTCGCAATTCCTGAATCAAACCGGTCTTTTTTGCTACGTGATCGGCTACATAAAACGCATCTTGTTCCTTGCTAATGACTTGAAACGACTCAATCATGGTAACAAAATCACGCAATTTATTTTTGGTTCCACCATTCAGACGCAAATCGATTTTGTCGATGTTTTTCATAACTTCAAAAATCGAGCGTTTGTAATGATTTGCCGCAACAGTTAACTTTTCGATAGTAGTATCGCCAATACCTCGCGCCGGATAATTGATAACGCGTATTAAAGCTTCTTCATCTTTCGGATTCAAAACCAATCGCAAGTAACACAAGACATCTTTAATTTCTTTGCGCTGGTAAAACGAAAGTCCGCCGTAAATACGATAGGGAATATCTCTTTTTCTGAGCGCATCTTCCATAGCTCGCGATTGGGCATTGGTGCGGTACAAAATGGCAAACGAATTGTTGGAAAGCTGCTTATTCATTCGTTCTTCCCAAATCGTTGCAGCCACAAATCGGCCTTCTTCGGCGTCGGTAATACTGCGGTGAATTTTCACTTTCGGACCGTCGTCGTTGTGTGTCCAAACTACTTTATCTAATCTGGTTTTGTTCTTTTCGATAATTGAGTTGGCGGCTTCTACAATGTTTCGTGTACTGCGGTAATTTTGTTCGAGTCGGTACACTTGAACATCCGGATAATCTTTTTGGAAATTGAGAATGTTATTGATGTTAGCTCCGCGGAAAGCGTAAATACTCTGTGCATCATCTCCAACTACGCAAATATTTTGAAAACGATCTGATAAAGCGCGTACAATCAAATATTGCGAATGGTTGGTATCTTGGTACTCATCAACCAAGATATAACGAAAACGATCTTGGTATTTGATAAGAACATCGGGATGTACGTTAATTAATTCATTGGTTTTCAGAAGTAAATCGTCAAAATCCATCGCGCCTGCTTTAAAACAACGATCTACATATTCCTGATAAATTTCGCCTGTGCGTGGTTTTTTACTCATGGCATCAGCTTCAATCAATTCCGGATTATTAAAGTATGCGCGAACGGTGATGAGATTGTTTTTATAGTTAGAAATCCGGTTGTAAAGTTGCTTGGGTTTATAAATATCCTTGTCGAGTTGCATCTCCTTTACGATAGAAGAAAGCAAACGAATAGAGTCTTGTGTATCGTAAATAGTGAAGTTGCTTGGATAACCTAATTTAGCTGATTCGGCGCGCAAAATACGAGCAAACACAGAGTGAAATGTTCCCATCCAAAGATTTTTTGCCTCGTGTGAACCAACAATGTCTGATATCCGCTTTTTCATTTCGCGTGCGGCTTTGTTGGTAAAAGTTAAAGCTAAAATATTGAAAGGATCAACTCCTTTACTCATCAAATAAGCAATGCGAATAGTGAGTACGCGTGTTTTTCCAGAACCGGCTCCAGCAATGATAATCATGGGGCCATCTTTCTGTAAAACAGGAAGTTTTTGAGCGTCGTTTAATTGGCTTATATAGCGTTCCATCGTAAATTTATAAATCACAAATTTAAAGAAACTCACTCGGTTTTATTCTATTAAACAGCATCCATTTTTGCAGATAATTTACCCGCTTATCTTTCCCAACACAAGTTATAGCGTTTGCTAATCCTATGATACCTAATTGCAACGACTCGATGCTTTCAGTGCTATTGCTTTTTTCCAATGTTTGCTTCGGCCCTGATAAACTATTCGACAAAAAGGAATTTACCTACATTTGCCCAAAAAATGGAAAAACTATGAACGCAGACGATCTGTTACAAGCACTATTGAGTATTTTGCCCGCTTTGATTGTGGGGATTGTAGCCGTGAATTTTTTCAAAAATTTTGTTTTGAATCAAAATGAAGAACGAAAATTCGAGATCTTACGCCAGACGCGAAAAGAAACACTTCCGCTAAAATTGCAAGCTTACGAACGATTAACGCTTCTAATGGATCGTATTTCTATTGCAAAAGTTGCCATCCGAATAGCTCCCATTCACGATGATGTTGAATCGTATGTACAAATTGTATCAGCTACTGTCGAACAAGAATTTGAACACAACTTAACACAACAAATTTACGTTTCCGACGAATGTTGGCTTGCCATTACCGCAGCAAAAAATGCTACACTTCGCAGCATTCGAGAAGCCTCATTACAAGAAGAAGCAAAAGACGCCGAGAGTTATCGACAGCTTTTACTAAAGAATGCAATAAACAGCGCTTCTACGACCACGTTAGCGATTAACATGCTACGAAGCGAGGTGCAGCGCTTTCTGTAACCACCTTAAAATCTTATAAAAGAATACGTTTAAAACATATCGCATTTTTTGGCACGAACTCTTTTCTTTGGCTTCCTAAACTGGAAAAGAAATGAAATCTGTACGTATATTGCATATCGATGACGATGCCGATGACAGTTATTTTCTTTTCGATGCCTTGAGCAAAGTTGTCGACAAACCCATTTATCAATTTTGTACTTCCGCAAACGAAGCTAAAACACTATTGCTTTTGGGTAATTTTCTTCCTGATATCATATTTGTCGATTACCACATGCCGATAACAAACGGAATTGATTTTCTACTTTGGCTTAAATCAAACGTTCTTCTCGAAAAAATTCCTGTTGTTGTTCTTGCTACTTCCGAACGTCCTGAAGTGAGGCAGCATGCTTTAGCCGCCGGCGCCAGTTTTTTCTTCCTTAAACCAACTGATTTTGTTGCTTGGTCGGAAATTGTTCTAAAACCACTGAAACAATTATCTGACGACCAAAGTATTAAAGATGCTATGTGAAAGTTTTCTAAAAGAAGTAGCTTAAACCAGCACTACAAACGTACTTTTGCGACGTGAAAATCCGGCGAATAACCTTTGTTTCGATCCTTTTAACTGTACTTCTTGGAAGTATAGTATGGCAATCGACGCACCGAATTCACCACTATTTTGACAACAAAGAGAAAGAATGCGCCTTTTATACCGAACCTACTCAAGGCAGCGTTTTCCACCACAGTCATGGCGACTTATCGTTTCATTGCGACAGCTGTACGTTGGCAGTCGTTGCTGAGGTCACGCCAATTTTTTCCGAAGCTGCTACTTTTTATTCTGTTTATAAGAATCCTTCTCAAAACTTTCCCAGTAATACGAGTTGGAATGACGAACAACAAACCTATAAATCTTTACGCGCACCGCCGGTTCTTGCTTAATCAATTAATGAATTAAGTAATAACAAATGTATGAGCAAATGTCAGTTTTGGCTGCTCGTTATTTGTTGCGTTTCTTTTTCAAGTTTCAGTCAGCAATTGATCGAAATATCGGGCGTTGTACGTTCGGGTTCTGATGCGATCGAAAACGCAAGTATTTTTGTTGGCACCAACCGTTACAAAACCGATGCTAATGGTAATTTTTCTTTTTCCGTTTCCACGGAAGTGAAAGAATTTACCATCGTTGCGCCTCATTTTGAAAAAATTACACAACAATTAAGCGACAGTCGTACGCAATTTTATAGTTTCAATTTATCGCCACACGCCGAAGATCTAACGGAGGTTATCGTAAAGCAAAAAACCCAAACAATCTATGATGTTTCCGGCGCAAACCGAATTAATACCAATGCTTTACGCGATTTTTCAGCGCAAAGTGTAGGTGATGCTTTACGCGAAGTTACCGGTGTAAATAGTTTGAAAACCGGGAATAACATCGTTAAGCCAATCATTCATGGTTTGGGAGGAAGTCGAATTGCCATGCTTCACAATCGTTTTCGTTTGGAAGATCAGCAATGGGGCAGCGAACATGCACCATCGGTTGATGTAAACGGACTGACACGAATTAGTATCGTTAAAGATGCCGCCGCATTGCAGTATAGCGGCGATGGAGTAGGTGGTTTGGTTTTGATGGAACGAAGCATTCCTGTAAAAGATACCGTGTACGGACAAATTACTTCCACGGCTATGTCGAATGGAAACGGCGGTGCATTAGCAGCTACTTACGTACATGCCCGTGAGAAGCAAACCTCGTATCGTTTCGATGCAGCAGGAAAATATTTTGGCGACCGCAGAAGTGCCGATTACGTGCTTTCAAATACGGGAAATCGCGATTTTTCATTTTCCGCGCAAGCGAATCGACAAACCAAATTCGGGAAAATCGAAACAGGTTTATCTTTTTTTCAAACGGAAACAGGAATTCTAGCAGCTGCTCATATTGGAAATGCAACCGATTTATACAATGCAATTAAATCGCAGCAACCAGGCATTGTTCGGCCTTTTACGTACCAAATCAACAATCCACGACAAGAGGTTAGTCATATTTTGGCTTATGTTTCTTTGGAAAAGCAACTCGGACAATGGAGCAGCAAATGGTACTACGGTTTTCAAATGAACAATCGCAGAGAATTTGATATTCGTATTGGTGGTCGGAACACTATTCCAGCACTTGATTTACAACTTAATTCACACATTTTGCTTGCCGATTTTAAACGAAAATTCGGAGCTACAGAACTAAAAACGGGTTTCTCCGGATCGTTTCAATCAAACTTCGCCAATCCAGAAACAGGCGTGCGTCCGCTTGTGCCTAATTTTACAAAATCGGAACTTGGCTTTTATGGAATTATCGATACTGAATTAAGCGACAAACTTCGTTTTGAAAGCGGAATTCGATACGATTATACCCGCATCACTGCCAGTAAATTCTATCAAACTTCGCGTTGGCGAGACCAAAATTACGAATCCGATTTTAGCCAGTTTGTCGTCTTTGAAAATGCAGGTCAGCTGTTGGTTGAGCCTATTTTCAATTACCACAATGTTGCGGCAAATGCTAAAATTTCGGCACAACTTACGGCGTCGTATCGCATTGATTTTGGAGTAACGGCTCTTAACAGAAACCCGAATGTGGCAGAACTATTTTCCGATGGTTTGCATCATTCGACAGGTGTAATTGAAGTGGGCGACTTACGTTTGAAGCAAGAGAATTCAATAAAAGCAAGCATTAATCAGTTCTTTAACTTCGGAAGAAGTACCTTTTACTTGGAGTCGTTTGCGCAACGAATCGACAATTTTATTTTCTTACAACCAACGGGTTTTGAAACTACCATTCGCGGTGCTTTTCCCGTTTACGAGTACAAACGTACCGATGCGCGCTTGTTTGGAAGCGATTTTACATGGAATTGCTCCCTTTCAGATGCGATTTCATTTAAAACAGCTCTTGCCTATGTTTCGGGTTTCGATATCGTAAATCGCAAAAATTTAATCGACATCCCGCCGCTAAATTGGCGAACGGTGGCCGTTCTAAAACCATTCAGAAAGTCGGCATTTACGCTCGAATTACGCCACGAATTTTCCGATTTTCAGCGCGCGTTTCCCGATTTCGATTTCCAAACAACCATCGTAGAAAATAACGAACTCGTGCAAGTAACGGTTCCTATTTCTAGGCCGCCAGCAGCTTATCACTTATTTGACTTTAAGGCGAGTTTGCCGTTTAAAATTCAAAAAACAGCATTCAACGCTAGTTTTGGTGTACAAAATAGCACCAACGAACTTTATCGAAATTATTTAAACAGACAACGCCTGTTCGCCGATGAACTAGGCAGAAACTTTAATATTCAACTTCAAATCAATATTTAATCATGAAAAAGCAGATTTTTTTATTCGCAACAATGTCAACGTTCTTATTCACTTCTTGCGACGACAGCGCAACACAAGTTATTGAAGAAGAAGTAATTACAACTATGGAAGTTACTTTAACTGGCGGTGGTGAAACGATCACGCTCTCTTCGAGAGATTTAGATGGCGACGGTCCAGACGCAGCCATTACAACCGTTAGCGGAAACTTGAATGCAAACACCCTTTACACAGGAGCAATTGTGCTTAAAAACGAAACCGAAACTCCAGTGGAAATCAAAAATGCAGAAATCTTGGAAAAAGACGAAGAGCACCAA
This sequence comes from Pseudanabaena sp. UWO311, assembly GCA_943371725.1. GTDB lineage: Bacteria > Bacteroidota > Bacteroidia > Flavobacteriales > Flavobacteriaceae > Flavobacterium. The sequence continues at coordinate 12,666 of CALRVY020000054.1, forward strand.
TTCTTCTTCCAAACTACGGGAACTGTTGGAACTTTCACGTATAACGATGCCGACAGCAACAACAATCCAATCGGTTTAGCATTTTCGCTCCAAACTGCTGCAACTGCGGGCAACGGAACCGTTACCATTACGTTACGTCACGAGCCTAATAAAAATGCTCAAGGCGTAAGTGCTGGAAACATTGCTAACGCAGGTGGTAGCACCGACATCGAAGCTACATTTCCAGTAATCATCGAATAGTCGTACGGTTAGAAATTTACTAAAACATGAAAAGCCAGTTGCAATTGTAACTGGCTTTTTGTTTTTAAAATCTTTTTTTAACCGGTTTTTGATCGGTAAATCAGCCGATTTTATACGGGTATTTTCTGAGTTACTGTAAACTAAAATAATGGGATTTTTCGTTTGTATGCCCTTCCGGCGGGTCGTGCCTCCGTCGCCGTCGCGCTTTCCCTACAACCTTGCCGCCAAAAGCCGGCAAAAGCACACGTTCATCGCGGCTTCTTAGGTCGCCGCACTCACTTGGCTTTTACAACGGCTTTTGGCAACAAGGGTTTTCGTCCAATCGCTAAGGGAAAATAGTGCTTACCTTCATGGCAGTCGCACTAGTAATCAAACGGTATTTGCGCTGTTCCGTAGCTGCAATTTAACACGAGCGAAATAGCCGCATTAACGCACAATCATTTCAAAAACGTACTCTTCAAATGTGCATAAAAAAACCGTCTCAAATTAGGAGACGGCTTCTACTATTACTTTTCGAAAATGGAATTAATTATTCGGATTCTTCATTTCTTTTTCGATCATTTCATAAAACTGATCGATTTTTGGCAAAATAACAACACGTGTTCTGCGGTTTTTCGAACGATTTTCGGCATTCGTATTATCAACCAAAGGTATAAACTCACCGCGACCAGCAGCAATCAACTGCGATGGTTTTACGCCCAATTCTTTTGTTAATACACGTACAATCGAAGTAGAACGTTTTACACTCAAATCCCAGTTATCCAATAAAACGCCGTTTCCAATAAACGGAACGCTGTCGGTATGACCTTCAACCATACACTCAAAATCGGGTTTGCTGTTAATAACCTTTGCTACTTTTGTAAGTACTTCCTTCGCTTTGTCGGTAACGGTGTAACTTCCGCTCTTGAAAAGCAGTTTGTCGGCAATCGAGATAAAAACAACACCTTTCTCAACATTTACTTCAATATCCGGATCAGAAATACCAACTTCGCGTTTCAAACTAGTTACCAATGCTAACGTAACGCTGTCTTTTTTGGTAAGTGCGTCTTGCATCCTTGTAATTTTCAGATCTTTTTCCTTGATGGTTTCCAAAGCTTTTTCAATGTTTTCGGCACCTTTTGCAGTCAGCGTGGTCATGTTTCCGATGTTACTAATCAAATCGGAATTATTCTTTTTTAAGAAATCAACTTGTGTGGCCAAGGCATCTTTCTCCGACATACACATGTTTAGCTTCACGGTAGTCGAATTCAAAAGATCTTGAATTTCTTTGTTTTTTGCTTCTAACGCAGCAATTTTCTTTTTCGTTCCGCATGAAGTGGTCAAAACGGCAAGCGATGCTAAAATAAAAATGTACTTTTTCATCAATTTAGATTTTGAGCAAAGATAATCTCAAATGTTAAAAATAAAGCTCAAAAAGAAGCCTAAACTATTGTTAAGAAAAATCGGAATATTTACGCTTTCCCCGAAGAAAATAGAGCACTACCATTGATTTCACCGTAAAATAATCGCCACGAAAAAAAGTTCCTCGTTTGCGATACATCTTTGGTGCCATTTTATAAAAATCGAAATGCGCTTGCAGCACGGCTTTAAATTTTGAAAAATCTCCTCCAAACAAAAACCGAATGGCAGCAATGCCGTCGAGAACTAAACGAATAAAAAGAACCTCAACGAGCATTCCTTTGGGCACATTTTTCAACAACATGAGCAGCGAGTTTCTGAAATTGAGAAACACCTTCTTTGCCGATCCCGTTTCTAAAGTAGCGCCACCAACGTGATAAACAATCGAATCTGTGATACATTTAGTAACGATTCCTTTATTAAAAGCGCGCCAGCACAAATCAATTTCTTCTTGGTGTGCAAAAAAGTCGGCGTCAAATCCGCCTAACTCATCGAATTGTTTTTTCCGAATCGCCATGCATGCACCTGTCGCCCAAAACAGATTTGCATTATCGTTATATTGATTTGTGTCTATTTCAATCGTTTCAAAAATCCTTCCACGGCAATACGGAAAGCCAAATTTATCAATGAATCCGCCAGCTGCTCCTGCATATTCGAATGCCGCTTTATTTTTGTAATCGCGAATTTTCGGCTGCGCAATGCCCAACAATTCGTTTTCTGCGAAAGCGCGCGAGATCGGCACCAACCAATTCGGAGTTACTTCCACATCTGAATTAATTAAAATCAAAATTTCGGTATGTATCTGTTCTAATCCTGCGTTGTAACCGCCAGCAAAACCGTAGTTCGCTGCGTTTTTAATACATCCGACCGACGGAAACTCTTGCTGTAAAACCGCTATGGAATCATCGGTCGATGCGTTGTCAATCACATATAAATCAGCCTCTTCACTGAAACGAATCAACGAAGGTAAAAATGTGCGTAATAGTTCTGCGCCGTTATAATTCAAAACGACAACTGCAATTTTCGGTATGTGTATCTTAGATTCCAAAAGGAGGTAAATCGGCTATAAGTTCAAATCGTTCGCGTTCGTAATCGAGTTTGCAAAAGTAGTGTTCCAATCCGTTTGTTACGAATAAATGTTGGGCTTGAACGCTCAGATTATAACGCGCAATTTGATCGAAAGTTTCTTGTTTTACAGCAACTTCGGGCGCTTTACATTCCACCAAAAGAAAAATACTTCCATTTTTATTGAAAACCACTAGGTCGAATCGCTTAGTTAATTGATTGATTTTCAATTGACGTTCGACACCAATAAGCGAACTTGGAATTCTGTAATGCGATTGAAGCAGCGAAATAACGTGCTGTCGAACCCATTCCTCGGGCGTTAACACGATAAATTTTTTGCGAATAGGGTCGAAAATTAGCGTCTTATTTTCGCTACTTTTGAGCCTGAACTGAGCGGGTGGAAAGTTGAGTCGCTGCATAGCGCAAATATAAACAGAACTGCTACCCAAAATCAATTTCCGACTTTAATGGATGATGCGATAAAAATTGTTGATGCGATAAAATCGGGCGACATCAAGCCGCTGTATTTGCTCATGGGCGAAGAACCGTACTATGTCGATAAAGTTTCTGAGTACATTGAAGAAAACGTGCTCTCAGAAGACGAGCGCGGTTTCAATCAAACCATCCTCTACGGACGCGATGTTAACGTTGCCGATTTAGTAGGCGCAGCAAAGCGCTATCCGATGATGGCCGAACGCCAAGTGATTATCGTGAAGGAAGCGCAAGCCATTACGGGAAAACTCGATAAATTAGAAGAATACGTTGCCCATTGCACGCCTACAACTGTTTTGGTTTTGTGCTACAAAGGAAAAGACGTCGACAAACGAAAATCGCTTTACAAAAATTTCCAAAAACACGGTGTAGTCTTGGAAAGTAAAAAGTTGAAAGACGCGCAAGTACAAACATGGATTGCTAAATTATTGAAATCCAAAGGCCTGCAAATCGAACCCAAAGCAGTTGCAATGATTAACGATAACTTGGGAACCAATTTGTCGCGCATTGCCACCGAAATCGATAAACTAGTTGTTAATGTTCCTGCCGGAAGCATGGTTACTGCCGCCGATGTAGAGCTGTATGTAGGAATAAGCAAAGATTTTAATATTTTTGAATTGCGAAAAGCCATAGCGCAGAAAAACACAACGAAAGCGTTTCAAATTGTAGATTACTTCGCTAAAAGCAAAAACGATATGCCTTTGGTGGTAATTGTGGCGCAATTGCATAAATTTTTTAGTCAGTTGCTTATCTTGCATGGCTTGAAAGACAAAAGTAAACCTTCGGCAGCACAAGCTTTAGGCGTATCGCCTTATTTTGTAGATGAATTTTTTGACGGCATTCGCGTGTATCCGATGAAGAAAGTAAGTGCCATGATTGCGTCTCTTCGCGATATCGATTTGCAAAGCAAAGGTGTGGGCGCAGCTAATGCCAAAGAAAGCGATTTGTTTAAACTGCTTTTGATTAAGATATTTGCCTAAAATTTTAAATATGGGAATGAACAAAAATACGGTCTTAGGTTGGGCGACCTTTATCATGATTATGATGGGCGTTTTATTGATTGCTTTAGGCGCATTTCGTTACGACGAAATTGCAGGTTGGGGTTTTGCAGCCGTGGGCGTAGGCTTTTGGGCCAATGCTTGGGTTTTTAGTTCACTTAAAGGACGCGTTTAATTAATTTTACTATACATGTCAGACGATAAGAAGGTTATTTTTTCCATGCAAAAGGTCTCAAAGACCTACAGCAGTAGCGACAAACAAGTTTTAAAAAACATCTATCTCAGCTTTTTCTACGGAGCTAAAATCGGTATCCTCGGTTTAAACGGTTCCGGGAAATCGTCCTTGCT
>CALRVY020000055.1:0-17082 GCA_943371725.1 Pseudanabaena sp. UWO311
GCTAGTGGCGTGAGTGTAATTTCGGAAACGCCCGACATTGCGAATGCGCGATTGGAGTTTGAAAACGGTTGTGTAGCAAATTTAACTGCGAGTCGGATTTCGTTGAAAAACATGAGGAAAAGTCGGTTTTTCCAAAAAGACGCTTACATCTCGGTTGATTTTCTCGAAAAGAAATGCGAAGTAGTTAAAATGAAGGATGCGCCTGAAAATCCGGGCGATTTTGACATGATTCTCCAAAATGCGGAAGGCGTGAAAAAGCAAATTTATTTTGAGAATCCCGATGTTAAGCCGAATAACGCCATACTCGACGAGTTGGAAACTTTTGCAGATGCCATTACAAACCAAACGCGCCCGGTGGTAAGTTTGTCGGATGGAACGGAAGCATTGCGAATGGCATATATGATCATAGATGCGATGAGAAAAAAATAGTTATGGGTTTGTCGCAGAACTTCTTGCAGGAAATTAAATCTTTGATTGTCCAATCTCGAGAAAATGCTGTTCGCTCGATAGAGCATCATAGAACAATGATGTATTGGTACATCGGTGAGCGAATTTTTAACGAAGAACAACAGGGAAAAGAACGCGCTGACTATGGAAATTACTTAATAAAGTACTTATCCAATCAGCTACAACCTGAATATGGTAGCGGATTTTCTACAAGAAATTTGAATTGGTATCGACAGTTTTATCGAACTTTTCCAAATGTGAACTCACTGCGTTCACAATTAAGCTGGACTCGCTCCAGATTTAATATTACAATATTAAATTGAAAACTGCAAATCTAGGACAACAGATGGAAGTAGAACAAATTAAATCAATCATTGAAATTTATAACAACAATATAGGTTCAAATAAATTTGATAATATTTTACTAGGAGCATTTAGTGGAAATCAAAGAATTAAAAATTTTGTTTTAGCAGACTACTATAAATTTTGTTTGCCGCACCCTTGCTTCAACGATATTTCAGAAGTTCAACTTGATATTGTTTTAAAGTATTTAATAAAGTTCTATAAAGATATAATCACTTACAAGGAAGCATATAAAAAATACTACATTACAGTTTTATTTGACAATATGAATGATAAATTTAATAGCGAAAAAGCAATCCTACGAGTATTAGAAGTTTACAATCAAAAGTAGGATATGTAGACAATTTAGTTTAAAAGAATTGATAAGAAAATTGAATTATAAAATGAAAAAAATTACTGTAATCGGCGCAGGAACTATGGGCAACGGAATTGCACACACCTTCGCTCAAAAAGGCTTTGCCGTGACACTTGTAGATATTTCGGAAGCTGCCTTGGAACGCGGCATGAACACCATTGCAACAAACTTGGATCGAATGGTTGCCAAAGGAAGTATTTCTGAAGCCGACAAAACTGAGACGCTTTCACATCTACAGCCATCGACCGATTTAAAAGCTGCCGCGGAAACGTCTGATTTGATTGTGGAAGCTGCAACTGAAAATCTAGATTTAAAGCTCAAAATATTTAAGCAATTGAGCGAGTTTGCTTCTGAGAATTGCATTTTGGCTACCAATACTTCGTCGATTTCGATTACGCAAATTGCTGCTGTAGTTTCAAATCCACAACGCGTTATCGGTATGCATTTTATGAATCCGGTTCCGTTGATGAAGTTGGTTGAAATCATTAATGGCTACAATACATCGGCTGCAACAACACAAACCATTATGTCGCTTTCCGAGCAACTGGGAAAAACACCTGTAGAAGTAAACGACTATCCTGGATTTGTCGCTAATAGAATTTTGATGCCGATGATTAACGAATCTATCGAAACACTTTACAACGGTGTTGCAGGCGTAAGCGAAATTGATACCGTTATGAAATTGGGAATGGCGCATCCGATGGGACCCTTGCAATTAGCCGATTTCATTGGATTGGACGTTTGTTTAGCCATTTTACATGTGATGTACGATGGTTTCAAAAATCCGAAGTACGCTCCTTGCCCACTGCTTGTAAACATGGTTCGTGCCGGAAAACTAGGCGTTAAATCGGGAGAAGGATTTTATAATTATGCTGCTTCGAAGAAAGCCGAGGTAGTTGCAGATCAATTCAAAAAGTAATCGTTGGCACGCTTCGAACCCATAGCAGTAGCCCGACCCGGTGCCGACAAAGTGTCGTTAGTTACCTGCAAATCGTACGACGATTATTCGGCGGCCGAACTTGCAGCACAACTCGATTTTAATCCGTATTCGTTTCTACACGTGCTAAATCCGGCATATGTAAACCAGCAGAAAATTGGTTTAGAAAAACGCTTTAAGCTTGTGGCGCAGAAATACGCCGATTTTAAAGCTGATGGTACTTTAATAGCCGATCCGGAATCTGCATTTTATTTGTATCGAATTGAATCGAAACACGGCACTTTCCAAGGAATTGTGGGTGGTTGCTCTGTGGAAGATTATCGCTCGGGAGTCATCAAACAACACGAAGACACCTTGCAATACCGCGTCGAATTATTTAAAGATTATTTGCATCAAACGCGATTTAACACCGAACCCGTTTTAATTGCGTACGAACAAAGTGCAGCATTTAGCGAAAAACTGGAACAAATCAGTAGCACTGAACCTATTTACCGATTTTCTACACCACAGAAAGATACACATACGCTTTGGAAAATTGCGCAAGCCGAAGTTGTAGCTGACATTCAAGATTACTTCGTTAAGCAAAAGAAACTGTACATCGCCGACGGTCACCACCGTTCTGCCTCTGCCGATTTACTCGAAAAGCAGTATGCCAACGAACAGCCGGCCTCTTCCCTATTCTTATCTTTTTTAATTGCCGAACAAGACATTAAAATATTTGAATACAATAGGATCATTCGCGATTTGGCAGGCTTATCTGAGGAAGATTTTCGGCGCGAAATCGAAAAACACTTCTGGGTTACCCATAAAGGAAAAGAACTGTACAAACCGGAACAGAAATATCATTTTGGAATGTACTTCAAACAGTCGTTTTACAAATTGCAGTTCAAAAATCCGTTTGACCTTCAAACCATTGAAGAAAAGTTAGACGCACATATTTTGTACCGTTATCTACTCAATCCGATATTGAAAATCAGCGATTTACGAAACGACGAACGAATTGATTATATTCCTGGAAAACAATCGATTACAACAATAAAAGAAGTGATTGACGAAGGTGAATATGAAGTGGGATTTTTATTGTATCCTTCTTCCATCACAGAAATCAAAGAATTAGCCGATCATAACTTTATCATGCCGCCTAAAAGCACGTATTTTGAACCTAAATTCAGAAGCGGATTAATTATTTACGAATTATGACAATTGTACGTGAGAACTTACTGAAAATCAAAGAAAATTTACCTGAATCGGTAACACTTGTGGCTGTTTCAAAAACAAAGCCCAATTCTTTGATTTTAGAAGCGTACGAAGCCGGACAACGTATTTTTGGAGAAAATAAAGTTCAAGAGCTGACACAAAAGGCGCAAGAGCTTCCGATAGATATCGACTGGCACATGATCGGACATTTGCAGCGGAATAAAGTGAAACAACTTTTGCCGTACGTTGCCCTGATTCACGGTGTTGATTCGTTGCGATTATATTTGGAAATTGAAAAAGAAGCGAGCAAATTAGGACGCGAAATTGCCATTTTACTTCAAGTGTATATTGCAGGTGAAGAAACGAAATTTGGTTTAGACGAAGCTGAATTGGAAGAAATTCTAAACCTTCCGAAAAGCAACTTCGTTCGCATTCGCGGATTAATGGGAATGGCTTCGTTTACTGAAAATCATGAAATCATCAGCGCGGAATTTAACCGACTGAACCAGTTATATCAGAAATATGCGCTCGTGCACAATTTTGACGTATTGTCTATGGGTATGTCGGGTGATTATCCGATCGCAATTGAAAACGGCAGCACCATGATTCGTGTCGGCAGTGCTATTTTTGGAACCCGATAAAAGTTTGAGAATTTGTACGCAATAGTAGATGTAGAAACCACCGGTGGAAAGTATAATGAAGAGGGAATTACCGAAATTGCCATCTACAAATACGACGGAAATGAGATTGTAGATCAGCTCATTAGCTTGGTTAATCCTGAAAAACCGATTCAACCCTTTGTTCAGAAACTTACGGGTATTAATAACGCCATGTTGGTAAATGCACCGAAATTCTATGAACTTGCCAAACGGATTATCGAAATAACCGATGGCTGTTTTCTGGTGGCACACAACGCCGAATTCGATTATCGGATGATACGAAACGAATTTGCTCGATTAGGTTACGATTTCTACGCACAAACGATAGATACCGTTCGATTGGCGCAAAAGTTACTGCCCAACCAAGAAGCGTATTCTCTCGGGAAACTGGTACGAAGTTTAGGAATTCCGATCGCCGATAGACACCGGGCGTCGGGCGATGCCTTAGCCACGCTGAAACTTTTTAGATACCTGCTCGAACGCGATACCGAACGCGAAATTCTACAATCGGTTATCAAATCCGAACGTACTAACGAACTTGAACCGCGAATTTTCGATGCCATTCAGAAATGTCCGTCGGCGGTAGGTATGTTTTTTTTTCACGATAAGAACGGACAAATCATTCATGCGGGAAAAAGCAGTAACATTCGCAAAAAGGTAAATCAGTATTTTTTGGGAAAAGAGTCTTGGAATAACTTTTTACGAGAAAACACCTACGAAGTAACGCACGAACGCACCGGTTCTGAACTTATTGCCGATTTAAAACTGTTGGAATTTCTAGAAACAACAACTTTAAAGTACGTGCACAAACCAAGAAAATCGCAGCCAGCAAGTTGGTCGTTCAAAATAGAAGATCAAACAATAGTCCATACCATTTCTTCGCGCAAGCAAAATCAGGTTGCACAATATTTTAGCGGAGCTTCAGACGCAAATAAATACGTTCGAGCACACTTTTCGAACCTTTTGAATTTCAAAACTCAAATTGTAATAAACGATAAAATCGCGTTTGAAAATGAGGTTGTGCAGTCTGAAGAACAAGATGCAAAATTAGCCGAACTCGAAAAGGCAAATTTGCACAAGCGAGATATTTTAGTGGTTGGGCAAGGTCGCACATATTCCGAAAGAAGTTTTATTCGTTTGAAAAACAACGAGTTATTGGGCTACGGCTTCTTTGATTTGAATTTTCAAATCGCTAATCTGGATAAAGTTGAGAAAAATACCGTTCCGTTGATTCACGCGCCAGCACGTGTTTTGTTGATTCACCGCTTTATGCGTCGGCAGAAGTTTGCAAAAACCATCGACTTACCTTCATGAAACCAAACGTATATTTTGTCGTTGGTCCGACGGCCATTGGAAAAACAGCGTTCGCTATTTCGTTAGCAAAACAACTTCAAACAGAAATTATCAGCGCTGATTCCCGGCAATTTTATCGCGAAATGTATATCGGCACGGCAGTTCCTAGTGAAGATGAATTAGCAGCAGTACCGCATCATTTCATTCAACATAAAAGTATCTTCGAAAACTACAGCGTTGGCGATTTCGAAAAAGAAGCACTTGTTAAAATCGACAAGCTTTTGAAGGCGTTTGGAAGCGCTGTGGTTGTTGGTGGCAGCGGTTTGTATATTGAAGCACTTATCAAAGGTTTAGACGTATTTCCAGAAGTTCCCGATGCTGTTCGCTCGGAAGTACGTGAACTTTATCAAAATGAAGGACTTTCGGCTATTCAAAATCGACTTCAGCAACTTGATTCGGAATACTATAACGAAGTTGATTTGCAAAATCCGCAACGTATTTTGCGCGCGCTTGAAGTGTCGCTTGCTAGCGAAAAGCCTTACTCTTTTTGGCGAAATCAAAATCAAGTGAGCAGAAATTTCGAAACAAAGCTACTTGGCTTAAGTACCGAGCGATCTTTGATTTACGAACGTATCAACAAACGAGTAGACATCATGATGGCCGACGGTTTGTTGGAGGAAGCTAAAGATTTGTACAAAAACAGACATTTAAACGCTTTAAATACAGTTGGTTATAAAGAACTATTTCAGTATTTCGATGGAGAAATTTCATTGGAAAAAGCCGTTGAAGCGATAAAAATGAATACGCGCCGTTTTGCAAAAAGGCAACTCACTTACTTTCAAAACCGATTGTCGGCTAGGTGGTTGGATATCCAGCAGCTTCCCGATATCGAAGTACTTTTGAAGGAATTATAAAATCTAAGAAACAAAAAAGCCGTCTTAAAAAACGGCTTCTTTTGGTACTATTGAACATTGTTACGCCAGCGCTTTATTTTTTACCACTAATCTAAAGCCTTCTCCGTGAATGTTTAGGATTTCGACATTCTCATCCGATTTTAGGTACTTGCGTAATTTAGCAATGTAAACGTCCATACTTCTAGAAGTGAAATAGTTATCGTCTCTCCAAATTTTTGTCAAAGCAAGCTCTCTTGGCATTAAATCGTTTTCATATACGGCAAGTAACTTCAACAATTCGTTTTCTTTAGGCGATAATTTTATTGGCTCTTCTTCCTTATAGGTTAGAAATCGCAATTTAGAATTTAGGTGGAACTGTCCGATTTCAAATTCAAATTTCAATGCTTCTGCCTTTCCTTCAGACGATTTACGTTGCATAATTGCTTTGATCTTCATCAAAAGTACTTCAGAATCAAATGGTTTATTCAAATAATCATCTGCTCCTACTTTGTAGCCTTTTAAAACGTCTTCTTTCATCGACTTTGCTGTCAAAAAAATCAACGGCACATCTTTATTTTTTTCGCGGATTTCTTTCGCTAAAGTGTAGCCGTCTTTATAAGGCATCATAACATCTAGGATGCACAAATCGAAAGTATCTTTTTTAAACTTTTCGAAACCTTCCATGCCATTTTTGGCAAGAGTTACATCAAAGTCATTTAAGATTAAGTAATCTTTCAAAATAGATCCAAAATTTGGATCATCTTCAACTAGCAATATTTTTTTGTTTTCTGTTTCCATACGTCAATTTATTAACGGTATTTTTAAAATAAATGTACTTCCTTTTCCTTTTTCGCTTTCCACGGTAATGCTTACGTTGTGGTCGTCGGCAATTCTTTTTACATAGGCTAATCCTAACCCATGCCCTTTAACGTTATGCACGTCTCCGGTATGTTCTCGATAGAATTTTTCAAAAATTCGTTTCTGTGCAATTTTACTCATTCCTGCTCCTTGATCTGTAATACGAATCAAGATAAAGTCTTTAATGTTTTCACTAAATACATCAATAACGGGCGACAGCGGAGAATATTTGATCGCATTGTCGAGAATATTAACAAATACGTTTGTGAAATGTACGTCGTTAACCAAGGCTACATCACGTTGGGCGTCGAAATGTGTGTTAATTGTACCTTCACGATCCTCAATTATTAAGCGAACGTGTTCAATGGCGTCGTCTAAAATTTCATGAACTGACGCTGGTTCTTTCGAAATATCAAGTTCACGTTTTTCCAGTTTAGAGATTCGCAAAACGTTCTCTACTTGAGCGTGCATTCGTTTATTTTCTTCGCGAATCATACCCAAATATCTGCTCATTATCTCTTCATTTGCTTTCACCTTTGGATTTTTCAGCGAATCAAGCGCTAAGTTTATTGTGGCTATGGGCGTCTTAAATTCGTGCGTCATGTTGTTGATGAAATCGGTTTTAATCTCCGAAATCTGTCTTTGCTTGATCAGCTGGTTTAGAGCACTACTGTAAGCAATGATAATCAAAAGCGTAAAGAGCGCGGAAAGAATAGTAATGTTTAATAGCTCCGAAAACAGAAATTTCTTCTTTTCAGGGAAAGTGAGTAATAATTTGTACTTGCTTTCACCTTGACTATTCGTTAAGATTTTGGTTTCGAATGTTTCGCCTTTAATTTCTTCAAAGTTTTCACTTCTAACCTTCGTTGCCAAACCATTTTCAAAAACACCGAACTCGAAAGGAGTAACTACATCCGCATCTCGAAGCTCCTTTGTTAGCATAACTTTTAAACGATCTGCGGAAATTCTATCACTAAGTGATTTATTTTCAACGATATCTTTAAAGAAAATTTCGTATTGTGCCTTATCTAGTAAATCAATTTTTCCGGTTTTTGTGATGGTTACCGAAGGAGATACGCTTTGTCGAAAATCGGCATTATCTAATGCAGATCCTGAATAAACTTGAGTTTTACTTTTTGAGATAAAGTTAGCTGCCATAACTGAATCTCGCTTTTTGTCAAAGAACGATAGATTATAATCTTCGGCTACGATACTATTGCTGTAAACAATGGTTTCGTTGGTAAGCTTATTTTGTTGAACCAAAATGAAATTAAGTAAATCACTTTGTTTCGGATTAGTTCCGATACTATCTTTCAAACGGTTGTATTCTGCAAGCATGCTGTAGGCTTCTTGTTGCTGTAAATGTTCCGCAACATTATAAATTACCTGATTAACATGATATTTGAACTGTTCGTTATTATTTTGAAATGAGGTATTGATAAGATAACTCTGTACAATTATGATGCCTATCATCGAGAGACTCATAAAAAATACCAACAGACGAAACAAATGCTTACTCATCGAAGCAAAATTAATATTTTAACAATTGTACCTTTTAACCGTTAACCAAACATTAACAAAACGCCTGTTTATTGAGAAAATTGTAAGAAATTGTGTATTTTTTCAATCTGACCGTAAAGTTCTGTAAAATTATTATTGTAAATTATAAAGCTACTTTTAGAAAGTCTGATATCGTCGGCAGTTTGCAACTTAATTCGTTCTAAAACGGCGTCTCTTGTAATACTATCTCTTTTACAAACCCGATTGATTCGAGTCTCTTCGTCGGCAATTACAGAAATGATATAATCGAAATCGGCTTCTCGACCTTTCTCAAAAAGCAGAGCCATCTCATTAATCGTGTAGACTCTAGATTGGTAGGTAGCGCAAAAATCTTGATACGCTTTATTTACCGCTGGATGAATAACCGATTCAACTTGCTTTTTCAAATTTGCATCTTTAAACAAATTCGATTTCAAATAGGTAATATCAACTTGACCATTTTTTATAATTGGAAACTGAACTGTAGAGGCAAGATTTTCAATAACTGCCGGATCATTATAAAGTTCTTTAGCAACGGTGTCGGCATAAAATACTGGAACACCAAATTGCTCGAATACTTTTGCAACTGTAGATTTTCCGCTTCCAATTCCGCCGGTAAGGACAACCTTTTTCATTTGAAGAATAATTTTGGAAATAGTTCTTGCGGTTTCTTCTTTGAAAACAGCAGTATGAAAGTAGTCGTAAAAAAGTTGAGTCCGTAGCCAAACATCTGAATATAGAGCGCTTTTACAGCAAGAAATCCTATTGCGATGTTTTTGTACTTGAATGCAGCTGCAATCAAAATCAGTAGAGAATACAAAAATAAAATTAAGATAAAATAGGTATTCAGAGGCGCTATTAAAACGGAGCATGTAGTGTACAAAACGAAAAGTGAAGGCAGCCAAAATGTTGGTTTAGCGTACTTTGGAAACCATTTATTAAGGATTGCCCGCGTAGCGCCGAACTTTGAAACTTGTGTGTGAAACTTATTGAAATCAACTCTTCTTTTATGGCGTACTTTTGCATTGGAAATGAGTTTTGTTGTAAAACCCAACTCCCACAATCGGAATACTAGTTCGGGATCTTCGCCTGGATGAATTTTTGAGAATCCGCCGGTGGCTAAAAATGCTTGTTTAGACAAGCCCATGTTAAAGCTTCTAGGCTGAAACTTGGTAAGCGTTTCTGAACCTCCTCGAATGCCACCTGTTGTTAGTGGCGAAGTCATAACAAAATCAATAGCTTTCTGAACACTCGAAAAAGATGGGTCGGAGTCGTCTGGACCACCGAAGCAATCCACAAATTCGCGACTTAAAGAATCGTGAACGATAGACAGATAATCGTTTGGGATAATGCAATCAGAATCGAATATCAAGAAATAACTACCGGTTGCGATGCGCATTCCGTAATTGCGACTATCGCCCGGCCCAGAATTTGACTTTTTTACGTAGTTGACATTCAACTTTGCTTGAAATGCAGTTGCGATAGGCCTTAAATCAACTGTCGAACCGTCGTCGATTACAACAACTTCAAAAGCTTCTTTGAAACTAGTCTTTGAAAGACTATCGAGGAACTCGTGCAATTCATCTTGACGATTAAAAACCGGAACTATAATTGAAAACTGAATCTTCATGTGGCAAAGATACGTTTAGTATATGGCAAAAAAAATCCCTCGGCGCGTGCCGAGGGATTTGAAAAAGTTAGGATCAAGAATTAGTTTTTGATCACTTTCATTGTTTTCGTCATGTTATCAGCTGTAACTTTAACAACATACGTACCAGCAGCTAATTTAGACATATCCACTTTAGCATCTGCAGCATTTACTTCTTGGCTAAGAACTTGCTGTCCGATGATGTTGAATACTGCCACATTAGAAATATTGGTGTTGTATTTTAAGTTAAGAACATCTTTCACAGGATTTGGATACACCTTTAAAGCTGTACCTTCACTTGGATTGCTAACACTTAACGATTCAGACACAGAGAAATCATCGAAAGCAGCATACCAAGGAGTGCTTGAAGGCTGATTTGTACGAATACCAAAGTAGTAAACACCTGTAGTTTCTGGTGTAAATGTTCTTATCAATTGCTCGTATTGCTGAATTGCTGCAGCATCTTCTCCTGGAGGAGAATACGGTTCACCTAATTGAATTGCATCTGCGCTATTTTGTGTTTGTGACACAAAAGTATCCATAACCCAACCTGTGTATCCATCACCTTGACAAGAAAATGAGAAATCATAATTAGTACCTGCAGTTAATTCGAAGCCAGGAGTCCAAATAAATTCATTTGTTGCTGACCAAGCTATTCTCAAATAACTAGCTCCTGATAAGGCTGTGTTATAAGTAGTTTCATTTGAAATAGTATAGTCACCATTTTCTTCTAACCAACACAACGGTAAAGTAGTTCCATTTGGCATACCTTCGAAACCTTCTGTCCAAGGTAATTCTGCGGGTGCACACTGTGTAGAAAATGTTGCAAACGATGACCACTGGCTTATTTCACTTGCAGAACAGAGGCTTCTAATCCATATGAAATACGTAGTACTGGCCTCAAGATTTTCTAATGAAATGCTATTTGCACCAGCTGGAATTGTTCCGCTTGGAGTAGTACCAGCGTCTGGTAAAGCATTAGTAGTAGCTAAATAATACTCATAACCTAATGTGGCTGGTGAAGCTGGTTCAGAGAAATTAACTGTTGCAGCATTCGCAGTTACAGATGCTGCATCAACGGTTAACGAAGTTGGCGCTAAACATGAAGGAGTGAACTCTACAGTAACATCGTCAAAAGCAACATACCAAGGAGCACCATTTGGCTGGTTCACTCGAATACCGAAATAGTAAACACCGGTTTCAGTTGGAATGAAAGTGTTACGTACTAAGTTATATGGTTGAATTGACGCCACGTTTGCCGTACCAGGTACGTTGTATGTATTTCCGAATTGTGTTGCAGATTCACTATTTTGCATACTACCTACAAACACATCGACAACCCATCCAGCATATCCATCGCCTTGGCATTGGAACGTAAAGTCGTAGCTAGTGCCTGCTTGCAATTGAAAAGATCTAGTCCATACAAATTCATTTGTAGCAGACCATGAATTTCTCAAGTAATTGGCTCCAGAGAAAGGAGTATTATATGTTGTACCGTTGCTTGTTGCCCAATCACCATTCTGTTCAAACCAACAGGTTGGGAAGTTGTTTGTGCCAACAGTTGCTAGAGAATCGAAATTTTCAACATATGGAAACTCAGCAATTGGGAGACATGTTGTTGTAAAAGGCTGTGCAAAACTCCAATCGCTTGAAGAACTAGCGTTGCAGATGCTTCTAATAAAGATGAAATACTGCGTTTCTGGCTCTAAGTTCGTTAAGTCAATTGAAGTACTACCAGCAACAACAGTTCCAGTTATAGGGTCTCCATCAACCGGAGTTGCATTAGTTGTTGATAAAACGTATTCATAACCATTTGAAGGTGAAGAGTCAGACTCAACAAAATTGATTGTTACCGAAGTTGCTCCTAATGTACCTGCTGCTACTGATAGACCACTTGGCGGGACGCAAGAAGGAGTTAAATCTACTTTAATATCATCAAATGCTACATACCATGGAGTACCGCTTGGTTGGTTTACTCTGATAGCAAAGTAGTATACACCAGCTTCAGTTGGTACGAAAGCGTTTCTAATTGGAATATACTGTTGGATTGCGATTACATTATTTCCAGGTAATGTCGTTGGCGTACCAAACGCAGTCGCGTTAGCAATATCCGTATCGTTAGACCACAAAACATCGATAGTCCATCCGCCCCAGCCATCTCCTTGAGCTAGAAAGCTTAAATCGTAACTTACGTTAGCTTCTAAGTTCAATCCTGGTGTCCAGATTACTTCATTTTCGGCATTCCATGAACAACGTAAATAATTTGGGCCTGAAAAAGCGGTGTTATAAGTCGTAGCGTTAGTAGTGCTGAATTGTGTAGAATCAGCTTCCCAACAAA
This sequence comes from Pseudanabaena sp. UWO311, assembly GCA_943371725.1. Taxonomy (GTDB): domain Bacteria; phylum Bacteroidota; class Bacteroidia; order Flavobacteriales; family Flavobacteriaceae; genus Flavobacterium. The sequence goes on from CALRVY020000055.1 coordinate 12,528, forward strand.
CTGGATAAATACCGAATCCTACGGCAGGCATACTGTCAAAATTTTCTTCAAAAGGGATATCTGTTGCAATACAAGGCGTAACAAAAGCGGCGCTAGCTACCCAAGATGAGAAACTATCACCACAATTACCTCTTACATAAAATCTGTACGAAGTTGAAGGCTCTAAAGTTGTTTCTTGATACTCAGCCACATCTACAGGAGTTCCTGAAATGTCTGGAGTAGGTGCAGGATCGGCACTAGGAAGCAGTAAAACCTCCCAAGTTTGGTCGTTCTCACCCGGAGTCCATGCTAAGTTAGCAGTTGAAATTGTAACCTCAGAAACAACTGGATTTGTTAAAGCTGGACAAGCCACAATTGCTTGTAATACGCCCGTATGACAAACACTTGATGCCTCACAATTTTCATTATTTGAGTAGTGAATTTGAATTATTTCAACGTTCACAGCCTCTAGAAGAAGTGGCGAAGTACCAGATAGAATAATATTGCTATCTGCGTCAGTAACAGTCAAAAAGATTGGCGCCTGACTACCATTATTAAAGGCAGACAAGTTGTAGCTGTTACCTAAAATTAAGCCGCTAACTACTGAGAACTCACTTGTGTACGCACAGGTAGTAATAGTCTGCGACAATCCTGTATTGCTAGATACTACTGTAGAAGTCGGAAACTGTATCGTATTGATACATTGTGACCAACCTGTAAATAATCCCAAGCAAAAGAGGATTAAGGTTAATGTAATTTTTTTCATGAAGTAAATAATTAAGTTATCGCCGGCTAATTTAGAAATAATTTCTTAATGATTTCTAAATGTAATCCCACAGAATCGTTGTTTTTTGTGAAAAATCATCACAATTAACATACGTTGAAATGAGATTGCTCTGTTTTATCGAATAATTTTCACGTAAGGACGTATTTCGCAAGACGGATTGCAGCAAAGTAGCTGCAGAAGGGCCTTAGCCCGAACTGCACTACTGCGGAAAGCCGGGTGCCGGCCTCATACATTTCCACTAAATAGCCGGCACTTGCCCAAAAAAAAATCCCTCAAAAAAGAGGGATGAAATTTATTTGATACTCGGCACATCAACCAGTTCGTTGGCTTCTGCGTCGTAATCGACTTCATTAAAACCGAAACCGAATAGATTCAAGAAATCGTTGCGATAGCCTTCGAGATCGCCAAAACCAACAAGCGATTCGGTATCGGATTGTTCCCAAAGCTTAGCGATCTCCGATTGAATTTGAGCGTCCATTTCCCAATCGTCGATACGAATTCTGCCTTCTTTATCAGTAGGTACTTTACCCGATTTCACCAAACGCTCGCTAAACAAACGGTACATTTGTTCGATACAACCTTCGTGCGTTCCTTTAGATTTCATCAACTTATACAATAATGAAATGTATAACGGAATTACCGGAATCGCACTACTAGCCTGAGTTACAAGCGCTTTGTTTACAGAAATGTACGCTTTTCCGTTAATCGATTTAAGTTGCTCTGTAATTACATTCGCGGTAGATTCGAGATGATCTTTGGCACGACCAATAGTTCCCTTGCGGTAAACGGCTTCCGTAACTTCCGGACCAATGTAACTGTAAGCAACAGTAACGGCATTTTCGGCAAGAACACCTGCTTCAAGGAGCGCGTCCATCCACATTTGCCAATCCTCGCCGCCCATTACAGTCACCGTATTTTCAATATCTTCTTCATTTGCTGGTTCGATACTAATGGTAGAAACTACTCCTGTGTGGAAATCGACTGTTTTATTGGTAAACGTTTTGCCAATAGGTTTCAATGCCGAACGGTGTAAAACGCCTGTTTTCGGGTGCATGCGAACTGGCGACGCCAAAGAATAAACAACACAATCAACTTGACCTAAATCTTGTTTGATTAAATCGATGGTTTGCTGTTTGATGGCATCCGAAAATGCGTCGCCATTTATACTTTTTGCATAAAGTCCTTTTTGCGCGGCTTCTTCCTCAAAAGCGGCTGCATTGTACCAACCTGGAGAGGCTGTTTTGCCTGGCGATGCTGGTTTTTCGAAGAATACGCCTATTGTTGCTGCTCCGGAACCAAAAGCTGCTGTAATTCGCGAAGCCAGTCCGAAACCTGTACTAGCACCAATGACTAACACCTTTTTGTAGCTATCGAGTGCTGGTTTTTGTTGTACGTAGTGGATTTGATTTTTAACGTTCTGTCTGCTACCGTCTGGATGTGCCGTTAAGCAAATAAAGCCGCGCATTCTTGGAGCTATAATCATAATTGTATTTGTTTTTGATTGTTACAAAGATATTATTAAACCTGAGTTTATGATGTTATATATTAATTGGTCGTTTTCTTTTCTTTGTTAGGAATTTCGACTGAGCAGGCTTCGTGCGTGTTCTATTGCTGCCGCAGAAGCTTCGGAACCGGAAATCATGGAAGCGATTTCGGAAACGCGTTCTTCGGCAGTTAATCGAATTACCTTCGTTTCGGTTTCTGTTTCGTTAACTGCTTTGCTTACGCGGAAATGTTCGTTTGCTGCTGCAGCCACTTGTGGCAAGTGTGTAATTGCGAATAACTGCATTTCATTTGCCATTTGACGCATGATTTCAGACATTTTGAAAGCAATTTCGCCGGAAACTCCTGTGTCGATTTCGTCGAAAATCAATGTTGGAAGCTTGCTGTGTTTGGCGAGAATGGATTTAATGACCAACATGATTCGCGAAAGCTCGCCACCGGACGCTGATTTGCGAAGCGCTTGAAGTTCGGTTCCGGGATTGGCCGAAAAAACAATTTCGATATCGTCGATTCCAGTAGCTGTAAAATCAGAGGTTTCGTGAAAGGCTACTGCGAATTTCGCGTGCGGCATGCCAAGCTCTTTGGTAAGTCGAGCTAATTCTGTTTCCAACTTTGGCGCTTCCGCTTTTCGAATCGAACTCAACTCAAGTGCTGCAAGCTTTAAGGCATGACGTTGCTCTTGTGCCGTTTTTCGCCACACTTCCAGTTCTTCTTGATTTTGTTCGACGGCAGAAACCTGTATTTCAAGCTGATTTCGAACTTCGATCAATTCGTTATCCGTAGAAACTTGATGTTTTCTAAAAAGTTGGTACAGTGTATCCACTCGTTCTTGAAGCGCTTCTTTCTCAGCTGGATTTGCTTCTATGGCATCGAGTTGTACGGCTAATTCTTTATCTAAGTCGCGGATATCGATAAGCATCGATGCAATACGATCGTGGAAATTTTGATAATCGGGGTGAAAATCGGCAATTCGTTTCAGTTTCGCCAAAGTTTGATTGAGTTGCGAAGCAATTGAAAACTCGTTTTCATCAATGCTGTACTTTGAAAATGCCAACGCTTCTTTAATAGCTTCGGCGTTTTCGAGTTTATTCAAATCGGTTTCCCAGCTACTCTGATCGCCAGGTTGTAATTGAAGCGCTTGTAATTCTTCAAACAAAAACGTATTGTAATCCTTGGCTTTTTGAGCCTCGGCTAGCACTTGTTCTTTTTCTGTGATCTGTTTAAGCAGTTTTTGATGCGCTTTAAACTGTTGTTGAAAAGTACGTGCCTTATCGGTAGTTTGCGCAAATGCGTCTAAAAATGCGATTTGATAAGACTTCTCGTTTAGACTCCGCGTGTCTTGTTGTCCGTGAATATCGATTAGTTCGGCGGCAAGTAATTGCAATGTATTGAGTAGTACTGGAGCGTCGTTAACGAAAGCTCGCGACTTTCCGTTGGGAAGAATCTCACGTCGGACTATAGTGGACGGATCGTAATCTAAATCGTGCGTTTCAAAAAAATCGTGTAATTGGTACTTCTCAATGTCGAATTCGGCTTCGACGATGCATTTTTCGTTCTTATCGTAAAGTGCTGTAGTATCGGCACGTTCGCCGCGAATTAGGCCGAGTGCGTTTAGTAGAATCGACTTACCGGCACCGGTTTCGCCTGTAAGCGCACTAAAACCGGCATTAAATTCCAGATTTATTTTACGTAGAAGAGCGAAATTCTGAATCGAAAGTGAGCGAAGCATAATGGCATAAATAAAGCGTAGCCCAAAGGTATTAAATTTTAACCGACGTCCATTTAGCTGAATTCATCGGCGACAATTTATTGAGCATATTCGAAAGTTCGATGGCATTGCTTTCGGGTCCGGCTGAAAAAATTTGCTGGATTTCTTCGGCTTTCGAATCGAAAAATATTCGAGTTAAGAATGCATTCGGACGAACTTTGTGCACTTCGTCGATACTCATAATGGCATTTTTAACGGCTAATTTTCCTTCCTTTAAATTCTCTGACATTTGGTCGAGACCGAGTCTGTGGTATTTGTAAACCGCTGAACGCAGGGGAAGAAAAGTGTTTGAAAGCATATCAGCTGCAAGAAAATACCTATTTTGGTTGCTGTCGGTTTGATTCCAGCCTTTACCGCCTTGGCCTTGCGACAAGCTTACAATATTTTGTGCTATAGCGAAGTATGGAGTTCCGCCGGCGTCAGAGAAGGTATCCTGATCCAATCCAATAATATAGTTCGCATAGAATGAAATAACGGCAACTAAATTGGAAGTAAATGAGTTGGGATCGTAAAACAGG
>CALRVY020000056.1:0-16983 GCA_943371725.1 Pseudanabaena sp. UWO311
GTCGAGAAGTATCAGACGCATAAGTACATACGCTGTTCTTTTATTTCCGTCAAGAAATGGATGATTAATCAATAAACTTTCTAAAATTGCTGCCGCTTTATCTTCGGGATTTGGATAAAGATCCTGTTTATCGAAAGCAGCAAAAGGTCGATTAATAGCCGACTCGAGCAAGCCTTTGTCTCGCAGACCCTTGCTTCCGCCAAATTTGTCGATCAAAATATTATGAATGTTTAGAACATCTTGTAGATCAATCATTGAGCCAACTTTTCAAGTAAATCTTTGTCGTCTGCAAGAATTTGACGTAAGTTACTTGCCAGCCGAGTTTTATCTGCTGGTTGTTCTTTCAGCTCTTTTAAAAAGTCTAAAACGTCTTTTAAGACAGTTTCTGGTACGCTGTCTAGGACTTTTTGGATTTCAGATTGTATCTCTGTCTTGGTCATGTTCAAATATACAAAAAATAGAAAAATGTTTCTTGGCGTGTACAATTAAGTACGTTTATTGTTTTTTTTGGCGCGCTGAGTCGGCCTCCCCTAACTCGAACCGTTCACAAATCAAATCTATCTTATTTGCGTCTTCAAATGAATTGGCTTTTGCTGCGGTTTTGAACTAAAACAACACAATTCTGCAGATAGAATTTTAGCGCTTTACGAAGTCGCCCGACTTTTAAGTATGCTGAAAAAAGTGCATCACAAAACTATCTGACTTATTATTAACACGATAGCACGATAACGCAAGTACTTATCTAGCTTGTTTTTTAGTTTTGAAAGAATACTCCGAAGTCGGGAGACTTCGGAGAGCGAGGTTCGAAGTTGGGAGTTTGGAGAGGGAGCGTTGTTAAAGTCTTGAACGCAAAATTGTTTAGCTTGAAGTAACGTGCAACTTGAAAAGTAAAACTGTCATTTTTTTACGGGCTTTCGTCGCAATCCTTATAAAGGATTTTCTTATTTCTTAAGAAGAATCGCTCAGCAATTTCAGTTGTGATAAATGTTAAGAGAAAGACGGGTAAAATCGAAAAGACAAATAAGAACAGTGCTTTTAATGGCCAACCAATTCCCATTATAGATTGCTCTAGACTTTTTACTTTTTGAATATTCTTTGGCTCAACATTATCAAATTCTACTTGTTCAGTTCCTGAGTCTGGATTGTATTCGTAAGCATTGTAACTTCTCAACAAAATTTTACTAGAATAATATGTCCAAAAAGCACTAAAAACCGAAAGAATGAAACATGTTAATAGAACATAAATCATGCATTTAAACGCTAGAAATTTAGCTTTTAAGCGTTTCAGTCTGCGAACTATTAATACTGGTATCAGTATAAAACTTAATAAAACAACAAAATAACTTGTAGTTATTAAAAATTCTAGCATCGGGTTACTTTTTAACTTGCTTTAATTCACTCGGATTTATTGTGCTTTTCCTTCGCACAAATAGTTGAATAAAGACGATAATCAACAAAATCATTGAGAAAACCAAGCCAGCGAAAGCCATTGTAGCTTGAGGCAATCCACATCTAACATTTTGATTTTGTGCACTTGTGGTTACAATTCTAATAGCTATTAAAATGAAAGCAACTTGTGCAACACAACACAGAAAAGTAGTAAGTGTAAAAGAGAAAGCTGTTTTCTTTTTTATTGCAAGGCCTCCAAATATTAGTTGCATGACGCTTGGAGAAACTATGAGTAGGATAGCCAACGTAAATAAGTTCATTTCATCATTGAATTAAGATTCATTCTTCACATTCTGACCCTACCTGAGCAAGGCATAAAAAATACAACAATCAATGGTAATCAAAATATATTCCATTGCAAAAATGTTGAATTTTCCCACTAGTACACTGCACTTTTTGACAAGATACAATGCAAACATATCCCAAACCTTAAGATTAACTGATCTCAAAAAGGTGCATACTTCTAGACGTAAATTTTAGCAGTTTATTGCACAGAAAGTTAAAAACTTATCGCCAAAAAAACCTCTTTTTACACGTTTTTCCCACTAAACGTTATTGACACTAAAAGTGGCTGTAAAGTAGCCTAAAAAACTCGTTCATTTTCGCCATTACTTCTTCAAATAAATTTCCAGTAGCTACACAATTCAAAAAATCATAGTCTAGACAAAAAGTAATATCGTTTCTTTAAACTATTCAATAAACGCATTTGATTTAACGTATTTCCCAGCCCCGGTTGCAGCGGCAGCCCGGAAAAAAAGACGCTTGTTGGAACCGCAACTGTGGTGGCGACGCCAGAAGCCCGCCGCAGTGCGCGTGAAAACAGCGTTTTTTTTGAGGACTATAGCGGAAAACGGGATTAGCTGCATAAAAAAACTTCAAAAAAAGCCGTCGCAAGGGTGCGAAGAAGCTTCTTTTGAAGTTGGTGCGTACTTTGCGCGAATTTTAAATCAGTTACTTTTCTACCTGTAAATTGAGAAAGTATATGGTTAAATTATCGTCGTTTTTCCACGCTTGATACGTGTCAAATGTATGCTTGTTGTACTTGTCGGCGGCTTCGTGCCACACAAAAATTACAACGTACGCAGACTCGCTGGGCTTAGTAATAGTTTCATTGAAAAAAACATTCAATTCATCTAAAGTAGGAAGGCTTTTGTGATAGCTTTTCTTGAGTCGGCTCACATCACCTTTACCACAAGCGCTTTGTAAAACATCTAATCTGTGTTTTAACAGTTTTCCTGTGTTGTCGTAAATCAAAAACTTAGGCAGTTCAAATCCTTCTTTTTCTTCAAATTCTTTGAAAAATGCCTGAAAGTGCTCTTTGGATTTAAAGGTAAGTTCTGCGATAGAATCTTTCAATAACGAATACCGCTTAAAGTAAGCTTCAGCACTGCTTTGCCCGAAAGAAAGCAGCGAAAAACATATGAAAAAAAGAACTAAACTCCACTTCATAAAAGCCAGATATTTGTTTTAAAATCGAGCTTGTTTTTTTACAAATCAATATCTACAACCTAGCGCTCTACTTTTTCACAACTACTGATTGAGAATAGCGCGTGAAATCACAATTTTTTGGATTTCGGAAGTGCCTTCGTAAATCTGCGTAATCTTGGCATCGCGCATGAGTCGCTCCACGTGGTATTCTTTCACGTAACCGTTTCCGCCGTGTACTTGAACGGCCTCGATTGTAGTATCCATGGCAACTTGCGATGCAAAAAGCTTGGCCATTGCGCCGCTGATGTCGTAATTTTCGTGCATATCTTTATCGTAAGCCGCTTTTAAACACAAATGTCTGGCTGCCTCGATATTTACATACATATCGGCCAATTTAAACGCGATAGCTTGATGCTGCGAAATTTCTTTTCCAAAAGCCTTGCGCTGTTTGCTGTACGCCAATGCTAATTCGTAGGCGCCCGAAGCAATTCCCAAAGCCTGAGCTGCAATACCAATGCGCCCACCGGCCAAGGTTTTCATAGCGAATTTAAAGCCGAAACCATCTTCACCAATCCGATTTGCCTTTGGTACTTTCACGTCGGTAAACATCAACGAATGCGTGTCAGAGCCGCGAATACCCAACTTTTGCTCTTTTAAACCAACCTCGAAACCAGGCATGTCTTTGGTCATAATCAGCGCATTAATTCCTTTGTGCTTTTTTTCTACATCGGTTTGTGCAATCACGATATAAAAAGAAGCGGTATTTCCGTTGGTAATCCAGTTTTTTGTTCCGTTAACCAAATAGTGATCGCCCATATCGATGGCTGTGGTTTTTTGTGAAGTGGCATCGCTACCTGCTTCTGGTTCCGACAAGCAAAATGCTCCATGAATCTCGCCTGAGGCTAATCGCGGCAACCATTCTTGCTTTTGCTCCTCCGTTCCAAACTCTTGTAAACCCCAGCAAACGAGTGAGTTGTTAACCGACATAACCACCGAAGCCGAAGCGTCGATCTTGGAAATTTCTTCCATCGCCAAAACATATGAAATGGTATCTAAGCCGCTGCCTCCGTATTTCGGATCGACCATCATACCCATAAAACCGAGTTCGCCCATTTTTTTTATTTGCTCATAGGGAAACTCTTGCTTTTCGTCGCGTTCGATAACTCCTGGTAAAAGTTCGGTCTGCGCAAAGTCGCGCGCAGCTTTTTGAATCATTAAATGTTCTTCAGATAATTGAAAATTCATAAGTTTTATACTTTTGGTCTTAAGAAAACGTTTTCGTGATGCCAAATGTAGGTAATTAACACAAAATTTTTAATTGAACAGACGCTAATTTTGTAGCATGCAAAAAACCAATTATTCGATTTTGGGTTTGATGTCGGGAACTTCGCTCGACGGACTCGATTTAGCCTTTGTTCAGTTCACTCAGGAAGACTCCGTTTGGCGCTATCGCATTCAAGTTGCCGAAACTATTTCGTACAGCCCAGATTGGGTAAAAGAACTGTCGGAAGGCATTAACTTAACTGAACCTGAACTAGCTTCACTAAACGAGCGTTATACGGTTTTATTAGCCAATTTAGCTTTGGCATTTATCGACAAACACCAACTAAAACCCGACGCCATTTGCAGCCACGGCCATACTATAAAGCACCAGCCGCATTTAGGTTACACGCTGCAAATTGGAAATTTACCTCAACTGGCTGCGTTGTTGCCGTTTCCGATTGTGTGCGATTTCCGTGTGGGCGACGTAGCTTTGGGCGGACAAGGCGCACCTTTGGTTCCGATTGGCGACGAGCTGTTGTTTTCAAACTACAATTTTTGCTTGAATCTCGGCGGATTTGCCAATGTATCTACAAACACTCAAGGTAACCGAATTGCCTTCGATATTTGCCCGGTAAATACCGTTCTGAACTATTTCGCGCAAAAGCTTGGCTTGGAATACGACGCGGGTGGCGCAGTTGCCGCTACGGGTATTGTGAACGAGCAATTGCTTGCCGATCTAAACGCACTGTCGTTTTACGAATCGGCGCACCCAAAATCGCTCGGAATAGAGTTTGTTAATCGGGAAATCATGCCGATATTGAATGCGTATTCGCTGGCAATTCCCGATGTTTTGCGCACTTTCGTGGAACACATTAGCAACCAGATTTCGTTGCACATCAAACGTTTTGATGGAAGAAGCGTACTGATTACGGGCGGCGGCGCCTATCATGAATTTCTAATTAGTCGGCTACGCAAAGCCCTACCCGATTGCGAACTCACTGTTCCCGACGATTTGACGGTAGCCTTTAAAGAAGCGCTCATTTTTGGCTTTTTGGGCGTTTTACGATTGCGAAACGAGGTAAATGTACTGGCATCGGTTACGGGAGCGCGACACGATCATTCGAGTGGTGTGGTTTATAACAGTCAGCTCTTGTAGCGAATTACTTCTGGAACTTTTTAATTAATCCTTGCGCTTCTTCGTAGAGGAAATCGCTGGGTGGAATGTTTTGGAGTTCAGAAACAGCATTTTCGACTTGCTTTAGTTTGAAAAGCGATTCTGCTTTTCGGATGCGCAACACGGCCGAGTTAGGTAACTTTCGCAAACCGATTTCGGCCAAGGCAACGCAAGTGGTATAGCTCTTTGGATGTGCCGACAAATAATTGTAAATGAAGTAATTGAAATCGTTTTCTGAGAAGTTTCTCTTTAGAAATTCGGCTTCTGCTGCTTCAAACTGCTGTTGTTCAACTAATTCGTTTAGTGTGAATTCATTATCAAGCATTCGTGGCATGTACGTTTGCTCCCAATCGTATTTCAAACCCGTAACATTTTTAGTATCCGAAATTTGAAACTGACCTTTCATGTTGTAATCTGAAAACACGATTTCATTGTCAGCAGTAAATACCACCGGAATTTCTCTTCCTGAATTAATCCGCTCCATTAAAAAACCATTGGATGCTGTCAGGTAAATGACCTCATTATCGCCTTTACGATAGCGACCAACATAGCGCTGCAATTCGGATTTAGATTTGCGAATCATTTTAATGGGTTCCGGTAGAAATTCCGGCCATTGGTAGGCTTTTGCTACTGCGCGACGCACTTCTGCTGCAAAGCAGTTGAAATCGTCGCCACTATTGATCATAATCACCACACCTTTTCCCAACTTCAAACTTCCAAAAGCGTAGGTAACATAACCTGCATTGACACCTTGATGTTCAAAGTACTGTTGCCGACTGTTGGTTCGGCGCAGTAAAAATAAGCCTGCACCGGTTTGCTCGAGATAAGTCCCTGAACTCACTTCGGCAACAGGCTGCGTCATTGTTTCGAACGACTGGCGGCTCAAAATCTGAGATTCGTCCTTTTCCGCTTTCATCATTTCTGCCAAAATAGTGGCTAAGTCGGTTGCTGTGGTATTCAATCCAGCCGCAGCTAATTGCGGATACACATATTGTTCGCCAACAAACCACGGCGCAGCAGAATATCCAACAGCGATATTATTCGATAACTGATTGGTTAATGGCTGCTGGAAATTTGTTCGTTGTAAGTGTAATTTATTGAAAACGTATTGATTTGCCAGGACTTCAAATGATTTTCCGCTTACTTCTGTGGCAACTAATTGTGCTACTAAGGAACCGCCTCCGCTATAGCGAAATTTACCTACTTCCGAATTCTGCACCACCGGATTACAGCCCGTACCTGGTGTACCGGATAAGATTTCAACGAGACTGGGATAGGTTCTGCGACCATCGGTAAATCCGAAGTACGAAGACTGTGAAGTACCGGCACTGTGGCTGAGGAGCATCCGTAAAGTGGCACTCGGATTCGCCATTTCGCTACTGCTTTTCAACTGCCACGACTTTAAGTACGAATTTACAGGTGTGTCTAAATCTAGTTTGCCTTCCTCGACTAAATTCATGATTACAATTCCTAAAATCATTTTAGAAACCGAACCAGCGGAAAAGATGGTTTGCTCAGTAACTTTACGTTTTGAAAGCGTGTCGGCATATCCATACGATTTGCTCCAAACCACCTTGTAATTGTCGATAACAGCTATTGATACTCCTGGAATTTTGTGAAAGTCCATGCGCTCGTGTAGATTCCATTTCGGGAAATCTTCTATCGGAACGTAGGGAATTAAACTCGATTCAACTTCTTTGATTTTCTTGGTTTGTGCCGTACTTTGATCAAAACAAATAACTGCCAACGACAAAAGGATGATTTTTAAAACGAAACGTGACATAAAGATATTTTTGAGCAAAAGTGACGGTTTATAAAGTGTCGAGCGCTTCAATTTATGATTTGGCACTACTTTTTGTGATTGTCTGCGCTACAAATTGACTTGGCGTAAGACCTGTATGCTTTTTAAAAACGCGATTGAAAGTAGATTTGGAACTAAACCCACATTCTAATGCTAAACCTAGAAAAGTGAACTCGGTTGTTTTACCTTGCATCACCTGATTTTTAAAATGGGTGATTCGCTTTGCATTGATGTAATCATTAAAGTTAAAGCCGCTATGCTGGTTAATTGCCGCCGATAAATAGGTGCTATTGGTTTGCAGTTTTTGCGCCAAAATGGGCAAAGTGGCTCGTTCGTCTAAAAACAACAAATGTTGATTCACCAAGTTGTCGAATGCTTCAAACTGTTGTCGATTTACAAGCGTAGTATTTTCAATCGTTTCTGTGCGAACAATTTCGTCTCTTAATGCTTGTATACCCAGTAATAAAACTTGATTTCGAAACAAATATGCTTTCACGGCAATGAGCAACAGTAAAACTGCAAATACAAGATAGTAGTATCCGTGAATGAAGTAAAACGTGTAGTCTGGAAAAAAAATGAGATAGAACAATTTACAAAATTGAATGACCGTTAAAATCAATAAAAATTGAGTAATCCATTTGATGCGTAATTCTTCAACAAACGAAACGACATTCTCGAGTGAATTTTTGAATTTGAAAACATGTCCTATGCTAAATATTAAATAAATACAGATGGAAACAAAACCACTTATCTGATACCATGAATCGAGTTCTCGATCCCAACCATCGCCATAAAACTGCGGTTCGTTTCGTAATACGAGGTCTGACGTAAACATCCACAATGCAAAAAGCGCGTACAAAACGGCAGGCAAAAAGTGTAGCTTCGAAAACTTGGGTAAATGAGGCGTTGGAAACTGTTTCTGAACATATAATAAAACCAAAGGTCCTAACGCATACAGATGTTGAAATGGTACGTAAAACATGAATGTTCGATATGGCTCAAAGATGTACCAACCCGCGTATCCCAACATCCACGGAGCAAAGTACAAACATCCTAGAACGAGAAAAACCGAAAGTAGTCGACCATAATCGTCGGGTCGATTTTTCGACTTTACAAACAAAAGCGTAGCTAAAACCGTAATCAGAAAAAAGATTACAAGCAGCGCTACGCTATAAAAAGTGATACTGTATTGCAATGAATAAGCTTACTAAACTACACAAATCATTTTAAAAAATTCCTTTTGCCCATTTGGTAACAAAAGCAGTAGCAAAGTAAGTTAAAATACGATATCACTTTGCAACAAAATCATGTAAAGCCTTAAGCAATATTTGTCTAAACTCCGAAACTTAAATTTTGCTGGAATTTGAAGAATTATAATTTTGAGAGCGTTTTCCAACACGCTTCATTTTTTTCCTTGGATTCTTTGATAAAATTGGTTTCAAAAAGTGCTAAAACCACAATGAAAATACCTCTAATAGAATCTGAACTGTATAAAGTTATCATTTAAAATCCACATACATGTCTTCAAAATTGATAATCAAGGCATTAAATTGCATGAAAAAATCTTGACCCAAATTGCCATCGAAGTGGTCTAAAAAGTCGTATTGTTCTCTCATTATGCTAACCGAAGGTAATTTTGCTTTTTTAGTTCCCACCTTAATCTCAAAATCAGGCAACTGATAGACTCCTTTTACCGTCACGCCTCCTGCTCCTCCACTTTTTCCGATTGCTATTTTACCATTGCTTTTAATGGTAGCTTCATGCTTCTTGAAATACTTGTAGGATAAGTCAGTTGACTGTGCACCTGTATCTAAAGTAAGTATCAGCGATTCGGTTCCTGAATACGCTTGTATTACTGGAGTCAGCCCATCAAGAAACAAATTGTTTAAGTTCGATTTTCCAGTCGTTCCGGGAATTGTAATTGTTCCATCTTTTCCTAAATGTACTTCTTTCAATTGTTTAATTAATGGGAAACCGATTATGCCATTTATTTTATAATTAACCTCTGGAAAACTCAAATCTTCATCTGACATAACTAAAAAAGGTACATTCTTAAAAATAATTCCACCTAGATCCAGCTGATCCGCAACGGCAATTTTTGAATTGATTTTCACCTGCGTAACTGTACCCACTTTAATTACATCATCGAGAAAAGTCAAGTTCATTACTTTCGCCTGACTTTCGGAAATGGTAGAGAGATTTGCGCCTGTGTCAAAAATAAAATCCGACGAAATATCGTGAATCTTTGTTGGCACCATCAGGTGATTAAACTTGTTAAAAAACGACTTAATTTTAACTTCATCATGGCGTTGAATCGTTTGCTTGTCAACTTCTTGGAGTGCCGCATATAGCTGCGTCGAATTTTTAAAGTCTTCAATTTCAGTTGAATCGAGAACTTTCGCGTAATTGCGAACTAAATCTGTAAAGGTATTTGCTGCATTTTTGTACTCGAAAAGGTCTACATAATTTGCCCCTTTCAACGAAATCAAATCTGCCATAATCGAATCTTGAAACTTTTCGGAAAAATTTTGCAGCAAGACGTTTATACTCTCATTTGAAAGCTGATTTTCACCGAGAGCTTTATCGACGAATGCCTGATAGTACAAAAACCGGTGATCGGCTAACTTCGACTTACTTTCTTTAAGCTTATCGCGAAGTTTGAAGAAATCCTTTTTATCTAAAAAAGCTTGTAATTGCTTATCGACCAGTTCGTCGTTAACTTTTTCTGAACAGCTGCTTATAGTTAATGAGAGTAGCAGCAAAAAACTTACTAATGTTGTCTTCATTGTTTTACCTATTGAAGACCAATGTTAGCGGTAAAAAACAATGTAAAATTGTAAAAATTCGACAAAAAATAGTAGTTATATTCAGGACAACAGCATAAAGAAATGCAAGTAAAACTACCTATAAATGGGCATTCTCAAAACAAATTATTAATAATCTGCTGATTAAATTGCACGAGTCGAACATCAACTGCGGCATATTCCTTTGGCGTTAAACCGCTATACGCTCTAAACTTCTTAATGAAATGAGCTTGGTCGTAATAATCGGCTTCGTGAGCTACTTCTGTAAGACTTCGAAACTTCTTTTCGGTTAGCAACTTTGAAGCATAATTGAATTGAATAATTTGTTGGAAATTTTTAGGAGTACTTCCCAAATAGTATTTAAACAATCGTTCCATTCTTTTATAGTCGGATTGCATTTTTTCAGATTTCCACGTTTTACTTCCGTAATAAATGGCATTTACGTGATGTAAAAGCTCCGTCTTTTTTATTTGTACATCAAGCTTTGCACACAAAAATCGTTCTATTAATTTCACTTGCATTTGTTTAGAAGAAGTTTGTGCCAAAACAGCTTCCAATTCTTTAAAATCTTTCCCAAAAACAAGATCGGCATCTACTGTTTTATCAGTAAACTCAGCTAAGTTTCCTTCTACAAAAAAGCACAAACATCCGGGCTTAAATCGAATAGAAATAGCATTAGCGCCCGCGGCTGGAACAACAAAATTGTTTGCGGTTTTAAAACCTACAAAATGACTGGTTTTTACTTCCTGTAATTCAGTCAGATCTTGCTTTTTAGCACGAAAATACGGCCTACCTAAATTGATTACCAATTCCGACATTCCATCGGGAATCAATGGCAGAAAGTATCGTTCCTCGCTGCAATTCACCGCATCGTCGAACGAAATATGATGAATGTAATTGCGCAAGCGCGCGTCTAGTTTCAGACCAGTTAAAATCGAACACTTAAAATCGCCTCGCATCGAAACTACAAACCTTCTTTTACCTACAAAAACGTAGCCTCCGAACTAATAGGCACCTGAAGTGCTTTTGAAATAATGCAATTCTTCTCGGCATCTTTGACCACGGCTTCAAATTCTTGGGCAGTAATGCCTGGCACTTTTCCAGAAATTACCAAATGAATGGCAGTAACTTCAAGCTTTTGCATATCGAGATCCAAAATTGCTTCTGTATCTAAACTTTCAGCAACAATACCTTTTGCAGTTAAGATTGCACCGACGGCCATCGTAAAACAACCGGCATGCGCTGCCGCGAGTAATTCTTCAGGATTTGTACCAGCACCCGATTCAAATCGCGTCTTAAAAGAAAACTGTGTGTTGTCTAAAATTGTGCTTGGAGTTGAGAGCGTTCCCGCTCCTGTTTTTAAATCGCCAGACCAATGGGCTTTTGCGGTGCGTTTCATAATCAAAATATTTACTTGTAAAGATAGATGAGTTGGTGGAGAAAATGAACACCGTTAGTTGAAATTAAGGTTAAGATAAAGGAATTTTCTTGCTGAAAAAAAATGGTAATGAATTTTGTATCAGATTTTTATTTTTGGTAATATTGCAATATTACAAAGCCAAAATCACAAGTCTATGGGAGCCACTAAAAAACACCTTTTTTCCGCCAATCAAAACCTCATATCCAACATCGCCAAAGCCTACGCGCATCCCGCACGTATCGCAATTATCGAATACTTACTCGCCGTAAAGTCAGCACATGCAGATCAAATGCTCGAATACATTCCACTCGCACAAGCAACCGTTTCTCAACATCTAGAACAATTGCAGCGATCAGGAATCATTTACGGCAAAACACGTCGAAATAAAATAGTTTACTCACTAAATTCAACCCCTCTAAAAACTCTGGATGCACATATCAACGCATCGCTAAAAGTGGTTTTTGAATCCGAATCAAGCTTCGACCAATAAAAAAATCAGAGGTACTGATTAGGTAAAAACAATCGACTTCAAAGTTTTCACTTTCACCCCTATCTTCATTTCACTAGAAAATGTACTTTTACACGCCCAAAAAAACGATTTCGTAACGGGCGTGTCTTACAAAAAATCGCATGAAAGAGCTACTCAAAAAATTCGAAAACAAAGAACCTGAAATTGTATTCCATTGGAAAGATCCTGAAACCGAAGCCGAAGGTTGGACCGTAATCAACTCCCTTCGTGGTGGTGCTGCCGGCGGTGGAACCAGAATGCGAAAAGGGCTCGATATGAACGAAGTACTCTCACTTGCGAAAACCATGGAAGTTAAATTCTCGGTCTCTGGCCCGGCTATTGGTGGTGCCAAATCGGGTATCAACTTCGATCCTGCCGATCCGCGCAAACAAGGTGTGCTGCAGCGCTGGTATAAAGCTGTGGCGCCACTGCTCAAAAGCTATTACGGAACGGGTGGCGACCTCAACGTCGACGAAATTCACGAAGTAATACCCATGACCGAAGATTGCGGGGTGTGGCATCCACAAGAAGGCGTTTTCAACGGACATTTCAAGCCTACCGAAGCCGATAAAATTAACCGCATCGGGCAATTGCGCCAAGGTGTAGTTAAAGTTATCGAAGACGCACAATTTACTCCCGACATCTTCCGAAAATATACTGTGGCCGACATGATTACAGGTTACGGAGTAGCACAAGCGGTGAAACATTTTTACGAACTTTCAGGCGAATCGGTTGCCAACAAACGCGCCATCGTGCAAGGTTTTGGAAATGTAGGATCGGCAGCAGCCTTCTATCTAGCGCAAATGGGTGCTTCAGTAGTTGGGATTATCGATCGAAACGGAGGCGTAATCAACGAAAACGGCTTCTCTTTCGAAGAAATTACCCAATTTTTTCTCAGTAAAAACGGCAATCAGCTGGTGGCCGACAACATGCTAACGTTCGAAGAAATTAATGCAAAAATCTGGACGGTTGGCGCCGAAATTTTCGCTCCTTGTGCCGCATCACGTCTGATAACTCAGGGACAAATCGACGAACTTATTACAAACGGCCTAGAGGTGGTTTCTTGTGGTGCCAATGTGCCGTTTGCCGATAAAGAAATTTTCTTCGGACCCATCATGGAAAACGTCGACAGCCGCATTTCACTCATCCCAGATTTCATCAGCAACTGCGGTATGGCGCGCGTTTTCGCCTACTTCATGGAGCGTCGCGTTGCCATGAGCGACACCGCTATTTTTAACGATACGTCGAATATCATTAAAACAGCAATAGCCAACATAAAAGCAGAAAATTCCGGGAAAACAGGCATTAGTGCTACAGCGTTTGAAATTGCTTTGCGACAATTGATTTAGATTTTTTGGGCAGCATTTCCGGCTTTCGGCTTTATCTTTTTGCTCTGCTGCGCGCCTCAAAAAGGATACCGCCTCTATCCGGGCTGCGGCAATCGTTACCAAAATGAATTTTACAATTTATTTTTGGTATTTTCGTTATCTATAAAACGCTTCGGGCATGACCACCAACGAATACAATCACAATAAAGAATCCTTTATCGCAACAACAGTGCTTTTTGCATTGCTTTTGCTCGGCTTGTATTTCTTTAAATTCAGCAACACTACCAACCTGCTCGAATTCGAAGGCGGTGGCGGTGGCGGCGACGTGGCCGTTAACTTCGGCGATAGTGAATTCGGACGCGGCGACAATTACGATGCCGTTGATCTTTCCGCGGCAGCGCCTCAACCCAAAGCCACCGAAGTACAAGAAGAAGAAATTATTGCCACTGAAGACGATGCTGCCGATGTTCCGGCAGTAACTTCAACTGCAAAACCGAAAGAGAAAGAAAAGGAAAAACCCAAAGAAAAAGTTGTTGAGCCTGTAAAACCAAAACCCAACCAAGCTGCCAACGACGCTATGGCGAGTTTACTCGGCGGTAAAGGAAAAAGCGGTGACGGCAACGACAAACAAGGCGGAAACAAAGGAAAACAAAACGGCGATCCGAATGCCTCAGGCTACTACGGCGGCGGCGGTTCGGGAACCGGATCTGGCGGCGGAAACGGTAGCGGACAAGGCGTTGGCAGCGGTTCTGGCTACGGATCAGGTTCTGGAAACGGTCGTGGAAGCGGCGTTGGAAATTATACACTTGCCGGTCGTAAAGCACTTTCAATTCCAAATCCGAAATATACTTGCAATGAAGAAGGAACGGTAGTTTGCGAAATAACCGTCGACAATTCGGGTAAAGTAATTGGTGTAGTTGCGGGAATTCGAGGCAGTACAAACGTGGCAAAATGCTTACTCGACCAAGCAAAAGCTGCAGCTCAAAATGCACGCTTCGATGCAAAAGAAGATGCACCAGGAAAGCAAGTCGGAAAAATCGTTTACAACTTCAAACTCAACTAAGTGACCTATTCGGAAGCGGTACAATGGCTGTTTTCCCAACTGCCCATGTTTCAACGCATTGGTGCAGCCGCATACAAAGCCAATCTCGATAATATTCTAGCGTTTGCAAAACACTTAAATCATCCCGAAAAAAAACTTAAATGCATTCACATAGCCGGAACCAACGGCAAAGGAAGTACCTCGAACATGACCGCTGCCATCTTGCAACAACACGGATTTAAAGTAGGGCTGTATACTTCGCCACACTTAAAAGATTACCGCGAACGTATTCGCATCAACGGCGAAATGATTTCAGAAAACGACGTTGTGGCATTTGTTTCAGAAAATAAAGCCTTCATGCAGCAGCAACAGCTTAGCTTTTTCGAAATGACTGTAGGTTTAGCCTTTGATTACTTCGCCAAACAAAATGTTGATTATGCCGTAATTGAAGTGGGTATGGGCGGTCGGTTAGATGCCACCAATATCATCACACCACTGGTTACTGGCATCACGAACATCAGTTTCGATCATACGCAGTTTCTAGGCGATACACTTGAAAAAATTGCCATTGAAAAGGCGGGAATCATCAAAAACAACACACCTTTATTCGTTGGAAGAAAGCAAATAGAGACTGCTGGAGCATTTGAGAAAATTGCTGCAAACCGTCAAGCAGAAATTCATTACGTGCAAACCGATACAGTTTCGAAATACAAACTACAGCTGCAAGGAAATTACCAACCTGAAAATGCGGCGTTAGCATTAGCAATCTGTAGAGAAGTGGCTCGAATCGAGAATTTCGAACTGAACGAGCAGGAAATCGCAACTGCATTTGCACACGTTCAAGAAATCACGGGATTTCAAGGACGTTGGCAAATTCTCGCGCAAAATCCGCTAACCATAGCCGATACGGCTCACAACTCCGACGGATTACAACGCACGTTAGAGCAAGTTCTACAACAAAACTACGACCAACTTCATATTGTTCTTGGCGTAGTAGCCGATAAAGATTTACCTTCGATTTTACCCTTTTTCCCAAAATCGGCTACCTACTATTTCGCCAAACCAGACATACCACGCGGATTAGATGCGGCAGATTTACAGAAAACAGCAGCAAGCTTCGATTTAATTGGGAAAATTTACAATTCGGTTCCCGAAGCTTATGCGGCTGCAAAACAACAAAGTAGCGCTACCGATTTGATTTTTATTGGTGGTAGCACCTTCGTGGTTGCCGAAATTTTATAGAAATACGCGATTTTTATTTGCAGGATTAAAATCTTAACCTATATTTGCACTCGCAAAAGCGTTATGGCGCAGCTGTAAAACAAGGGCGATTAGCTCAGCTGGTTCAGAGCACCTCGTTTACACCGAGGGGGTCGGGGGTTCGAACCCCTCATCGCCCACCACAAAGGACAAAGAAGTTTTAACTCTTTGTCCTTTTTTTATGCTTGTGTGTTTCGCTGCAACTATTGAAATTTACCCTCGATACGAGCAGCCTTCAATTCTCATACATCACAATTGTTTTCTTTAATGAATTTTCTTCCTTCAACAAGCTTTGTCTACAGCCTGCACAGAGCATTCTTAATCGTATTTATTTGCAGCAGTACTTTACTGGGCCACGCGCAAGAACTAACCGAAGAAGAAAATAAACAAACGCGTCGCATTCAGGAATTGCTCGTTACAGCGCCCGAGAAAGCTAAAGAAGAAGCCAAGAAGCTGTTGCAGTCTGCAAGTCCGTTTGCGCGCTATTGCGGCCAATACTACACCGCGAATTACTACTATGTAAAATCGAACTACGAGGAATCGAAAAAAATACTAACTGCGCTTTTAAAAGAAATCGACAGTAACCCAGCGTTAAGTAAGCAGAAAAATTACCAGGACTTGATGGGAATGTGCGTCAATAAATTGTTTTATCTCTATAAAAATGTCGGCGCGTACAATCAGGCTTTGGTTTTAATGACGACTTATAAGGATAAAATCCCGAACGATCGCTATGATCAGCAACTCGGAATTTTAAAGATTGCTATGGGCGAATATGAAGAAGGAATTGCTTTGTTGAAAAGCGATTTACGCACATTTAAGCACATCGACTTAGGCGTAGCCGAACGAAAGGAAATGAATAACAAGCTTTTCGCAGATCGCTACAACGAAATTGGAGAAGCTTATCAAAAATATTACTTCGGCAGCCGGCAAACCAAGCATCTAGATTCGGCCAATGTGTACTTCCAAAAAGCAGCCAACATCATGCTTGACGAACCTTCGCAAGCCGATTTTACCCGCGCTTTACTAAATATGCACCAAGCGAAAAGCGCAGCATTAAAAGGCGATTACCAAACTGCCTTGCGATTTTATCAACGAAGAAGCGCATATCCAGACATCAACAAGAACTTACGAACTGTTCAAATTTTTGACTTGGGTATGGCCGATTGCTATTTCCATCTAAAACAACCCGACTCGGCGATCTATTATGCCAAAGCGTTCGTTAGAAATTATCAGCAAACGAAAGTATCCAAAGAGAATCTTCTTCTAGCCTATTCCCTACTTTCAAAAAGCTACAGCGAAAAGAAAAATACCGATCAAGCGTACAATTATGCGCAAAAAAGTTTGGCACTTATTGAAGAATTAGATCGAATCAAAAGTAAGTCGGTCGATTTTCTACACAACTATACGGTTTCCACTATTAAAAAAGAAGCCGATTCGATTTTAAACCGGCAATTTACATTTGTGGGAATACTGATCGGACTGGTTCTGGCTTTAGGAATCGTATTT
>CALRVY020000057.1:0-16887 GCA_943371725.1 Pseudanabaena sp. UWO311
ACGCTTAAAAACAAAAAACCCGACTCAAACGAATCGGGTTGTGCTGTGGTACCTCCAGTTCCGATAGCTATCGGAAGAACCAGGGACACGCCTAAAAACAAAAAAACCCGACTCAAACGAATCGGGTTGTGCTGTGGTACCTCCAGTTCCGATAGCTATCGGAAGAACCAGGGACACGCCTAAAAACAAAAAAACCGACTCAAACGAATCGGGTTGTGCTGTGGTACCTCCAGTTCCGATATCTATCGGAAGAACCAGGGACACGCCTAAAAACAAAAAACCCGACTCAAACGAATCGGGTTGTGTTGTGGTACCTCCAGGAATCGAACCAGGGACACACGGATTTTCAGTCCGTTGCTCTACCAACTGAGCTAAGGTACCTCGCTAATGCGGGTGCAAATATAACCGAGTTTTTATTTGTGCAAAAGAAATCTTTAAAAAAATTCATTTGTAACTTGCCGTCCTAGCTGTAAAAACATGTTACTACTCGTTGATCACGGAAATACACGCATCAAATTACACCTCACTTCCGATGGGCAAAAATTTGATACTACGACGGTTAGCAAAGATTCTTTTCCGAGCGAGACCGCCGCTTTGCTGAAAAAATACCCAAATGTTAAAAATGTTGTTTTTAGTTCTGTAGCAGCCGATTTACTGCCGTTCTTTAAAGATTTTCATCCAAATCTTACACTTTTCGACATCGCAAAGGTTGCTGATTGGCCATTTTTAAACCAATATGCCACGCCCGAAACCCTCGGAATCGATCGAAAAGTACTTGCCGCAGGAGCCGTATTTCTCGAAAAAGGAAAAACGTGCCTAATTATTGACGCCGGAACGTGTATTACTTACGACTTTGTTTTAGCCGGCGCAACTTACCTCGGCGGCGGAATTGCGCCGGGTTTACACATGCGATTTCGGGCGTTACACGAATTTACAGCAAAACTACCTTTAGTTACCAACGTACAAGAAATAGCGTTAATCGGAAATAGTACGCAATCCGCTATTCAATCCGGCGTAATAAATGGTGTTGTTGCTGAAATAAATGGAATCATCGCTCGTTATAAAGAGCAGTATGGCGACTTTTCAATAATTTTAACGGGTGGCGACGCCGATTTTTTGGCAACCCAATTAAAAAATGGCATATTTGCCGATTCAAAATTCATGCAGCGAGCTTTATATGCACTGTACCAATTTCACAACCCTAATGATTAAACGAATTCTGCTTTCTGTGAGCCTTTTTCTGAGTCTTTTTGCTCACGCTCAAAACGGAACACCCTCAATCTATTCATTTTACGGCATCGGAGAAGTTACCTTTAGAGGAGCGGTAGAAAACCGTTCAATGGGAGGCGTTTCAGTTTTTACCGACAGTATTCACATCAATTTACAAAATCCTGCTTCTTACGGTGGATTAAAATTTACATCGTTCTCCGTTGCTGGAACGAATAACAAAACAAATTTCCAAACCAACTCCAATAGCGATAGCGCAGGAAGAACCAGTATAGATTATATGGCAATTGCCATTCCTGTTTCTAAAAAATTTGGTGCGGGTATCGGTTTAGTTCCTTACACTTCCGTTGGATATAAAATCCAAACTCCTGTTTCCGACACCGATATTGCCGCTCGACAGTATTCCGGAACGGGTGGTTTGAACCGCGTTTTTTTTACACTTGCCTACAACATAAACGATCATTTAAGTATTGGTACCGACTTTCAGTACAATTTTGGTCAAATTCGAACCAATACTTTAGCCGTTGTACCCGGAATTCAATTCGCAACGCGAGAGCTTAGTATTTCGGCGCTTTCAGGTTTTACATTTAATACGGGTTTAATGTACAGCCGACGAATTAAGAAGAAGTACGATGTGTTTGCAGCGGCAACGTTTACACCGAGTACTACAGTGACATTAAATAACAGTCGCTTTTTAGGAACTATTGAGATACGCGATATCTCGGAAGTCGTGCAGGATGAAACTGAAGTTACGGTTCCTGATTCGCAATTACGCATGCCGCAGCGCATCACTTTTGGTGGTGGATTCGGACAAGTACGTCATTGGTTATTTGGAGGTGAAGTTGCACTGACATCAAATAACGGCTTTGCTAATCGTTTCAATGACCTTGGCAACGTATCGTTCACCAACGGAACCCGATACAGCTTTGGTGGTTATTTTATTCCGAATTACAACGCATTTTCAGGCTACTTTAAGAGAGTAACATACCGTGCAGGCGCGCGATACGAAACCACCGGTCTGGTAGTTAATAACAAAAATGTTGAAGATATGGCAGCCACTTTTGGTATCGGACTGCCTTTGCGCGGTACTTTTTCCAATATCAATTTCAGTTACGAAGTTGGAAGACGTGGTACACGCGCCGCCGGATTAGTGCAAGAGCAATACACCAACATTTCAATTAGCTTATCTTTGAATGATCGTTGGTTTGTAAAGCGTAAATACGACTAAAAGTGAAGCGATTACTGCGAATAGTGTGTATACTTGGCATAGTGATAACGGCCAGTTGTGAAGACCGCATTAAAGCAGTCAACAAAAGTAATTTGGCAACTTTTACTCCGAGTGGAGAAGCTGATTCTTTAGCTTTGAAGTACACTGATTCTGGACGCATTACTGCACAGCTTGCCGCCAAACAAATGCGCGATTACGCCACTGTAAAACACCCATTCACCGAATTTCCAAAAGGCGTTGCTGTAACGCTCTACGATAAAAAAGGAAAAAGAACTTTCGTAACCGCCGACTATGCCGTTTCTTTTAAAGGAAGCGAACTCATCGATTTGCGGAAAAATGTTGTGATACGTTCCGAAACCAATCAACGTCTTGAAACGCAACAATTGTATTTTGACCAAAAAAACGGTTGGTTTTTTACCGAACAACCTTTCGTATTCACAGATCCGGAAGGAGGAACAACTCGAGGAACAGGAATTGACTTTAATAAAGACTTTAAAAGAATAAATTACCAACAAGTACGCGGACAAATTAATAAAGCAAACTAAAATGAAATTTTTAAAATTTACTCAATACGTCTATTTGGTTGCATCCCTTTTTATGGCTTACAAAGCATTCGAATTGTGGAATACCGAAACCGATGAGCGCTATTTGTATCTGTTTTTAAGTATAATTGCCCTCGGAATGTTTTTTTTTAGAAGAAGATTCTTCAAAAAATACGAGGAAAGAGCCCGAAACAGCAAGCAACAATAGCCTTTTAGAGCACTAATTTCCAACAACTAAAAAAATAAAATTATGCTTTGCCGAAATTTGGCAGATAATTGTATTTTCGCAGACTGAATTTAAAATTAAGAAATAAACAATGGCCGTTTTATCCAAAATCAGACAGCGTTCGTTTTTACTCATCGGAGTAATCGGATTTTGTCTTTTCGCCTTCATAATAGGAGATATTTTCCAAAGTGGTGCTTTCGGTAGTTCATCGCGCTACATTGGTTCCGTAAATGGAGAAGACATCAACTACGAAGACTTTAATGTAAAAGTTGTAAATCTTGAAAAAAGCCAACAAGGATCTACTACTATTCAAGCAGCTAACCGTATTTGGGATCAGGAAGTAAATATTGTACTTCTAACAGAAGAGTTTGAAAAAATGGGACTTCGCGTTTCAGACGACCAAGTGATGGACGTATTGAAGCAAAGTCAAGATATCGGACAAAACCCAATGTTCCTCAACGAAGCAGGCTTGTTTGATCAAAAGAAATTCGACGAATTCTTTAAAAGTAATCCGGCTCAAGCACAAATGCTCGCTGATCGTAAAAAAGAAGCAGCTTTGAATGCAAAGTTTCAAGCGTATGGCAGCATGATTCGCGGTGGTTTGTACACAGCGTCTTTTGAAGGCAAACTAAAGTACAAGTTAGAAGCCGACAAAGTTTCATTCGACTACGTGCAAATTTTGTATTCAACTATTAAAGATTCTGAAGTAAAAGTTACTGACGAGGAAATTATTGCTGAAATGCGCAAAAACGAAAAACGCTTTAAAGCAGAAGAAAATCGTGAATTGGAGTATCTTTTAATTGAAGACAAACCTTCTCCTGAAGACGAAGCTGAAGTGAAAAATGCGATTAATGCACTTATGGGACCTCGAGTTGTTTTTAACAATGAAACGGGTGCTAACGACACTATTCCTAGCTTCATGAACGCTAAAAATGTTGAGGAATTTGTTTCAGAAAACTCTGATATCCCTTACGATTCCACGTTTATAGCAAAAAATCGACTTCCAGCTGAGCACGCTGAAGCCTTATTCAACTTGCCTGTTGGCTCTGTGTACGGACCATATATGTTTAATGGTTATTACGCTATTTCAAAAGGGATGGGTCGCCAGGCTGGTGCAAACGCTAGAGCATCTCACATTTTGCTATCTTATAAAGGTGCTATGCGTGCACAACCAAACGTAACACGTACAAAAGAAGAAGCAGCAGCTAAAGCGGCAGAACTTTTGAAAGAAGTTAACGCAAATCCAGGAACTTTCATGATGTTGGCAATGACTAACTCAGATGATAGTTCAAAGCAAAGCGGCGGTGATCTTGGTTATTTTTCGCCAGGTCAAATGACAACGAAGTTTAACGATTTCGTATTTAAAAATCCTGTTAATGCTGTTGGATTGGTAGAAACAGAGTTTGGATACCACATTATTAAAGTAACCGACAAGCAAGATGCCGTTCGCTTAGCAACTGTGGCTCGAAAAATCGAAGCTTCTGAACAAACAAACGATAAAAACTTTGCAACTGCATCAAAAATCGAAAACGATTTAAAAACAAAATCGTTGGCAGAAGTTGCAAAGACTTACAAACTTACCGTAACTCCAGGCATTAAAGCAAAACCGCTAGACGAAGCCGTTGGAGCTCTTGGTAACCAAAGACAAATTGTACGTTGGGCTTACGACGATGAAAACGGTGTTGGTTCGTACAAAAAATTCGATATTCCTAATGTAGGTAATGCTATTGTAAGCATCAAAAAAATCAATGAAGAAGGTTTAATGCCACTTGACGAGGCTCGACCTATTCTTGAAAACAAACTAAAAAATCAGAAGAAAGCGGCACTAATTAAAGCAAAATTAAAAGGTGCAAACCTTGCGGAAATGGCTGCTGCAACAAAAACTACGGTTAAAACAGCAACAGAAGTTGCTATCGAAAACGGTGTTTTAGAAGGCGTTGGTCCGGAGCCTAGAGTTATAGCAACAGCGATGGCTATTGGTGCGAACAAAAGGTCAAACCCAATTGAAGGAGTTTCAGGTGTTTATGTAGTGAACACAAAATCAGTTACTGCGGCTCCTGCAATAACCGACTTTAAAGATTACTCTGCAAAAATTCAAATGCAAAACGGAAGCGCACCGGGACGAATTTTAGGTGCGTTGAAAGACGCTGCTGAGATTAAGGATAGTCGCCGATTATTCTACTAAAAGTTCTCCATTATCTAACAGTAAACCGCCTCAAAACCTGAGGCGGTTTTTTGTTTACAACACTTTTTTCTCGAAGAAAATTAGCTACTGTGCCAATAACAAAAGCTAAAAAAAACCCTTAACTCCTATTTTTCTAGCACAAATTCTTTTCACCAGAAAATGCTTTCTGAATTCAGGTTTTAAATCGAACTCAGGTTCGTAGTATTTTCGGTTCTACGATCACAAAATGTTTGAATAAAATTTATAAAAAGCAGCCAAAATTAACAAACGTAATATTGCAATATTACCTCGGTTAATTCGCTAGTAAAGTAATTGTTATCGCTGAAAAATCAGCTTTAATTAAATAACGCTCCATAAATTTACCCGAAATGTTTTCAGTAACGATACGCGCGGCCGTGATGGCAGTGGAAATGAAAGCGCAACCGCGGCGTGTGAGGGCGTTTTTTGCACAGCGACCAAAGGAAGCTGCGCAAAAAGCTGCCCGAACCGCCGCTGTGCGATTTTATTGCAACGAACAGCGCGAAATGCCGCCCAAATAAAAAACATAGTACTTTTGGAAATGCCACTTCATTAATGCCCATTATCTGGAAAAAATTCATCGCGCATAACCTGCCGACTTTGTATCTTTAACGCCCATGATTTCGAAAGCAACCATAGATAAAGTGTACGATACTGCGCGTGTCGAAGAAGTTATTGGCGATTACGTTCAATTGAAGCGCGCGGGCAGTAATTTCAAGGGATTGAGCCCGTTTTCAAACGAACGCTCGCCCTCTTTTATGGTTTCGCCAGTGAAGCAAATTTGGAAGGATTTCTCGTCGGGCAAAGGCGGAAATGTCGTTGCCTTTTTGATGGAGCACGAGCATTTTACTTATCCGGAAGCGATCCGATATTTGGCGAAGCGCTACAACATTGAAATTGAAGAAACGGTTGAAACTGAAGAGGAGAAAGCATCGGCCGACGTTCGAGAAAGTTTATACCTCGTTTCGGAATACGCCAAAAAGTACTTTGAAACGCAATTGCACGAAACCGAGCAAGGTAAAGCCATTGGTTTAACCTACTTTAAAGAACGCGGTTTTACGACCGAAACTATAAAAAAGTTTGCTTTAGGTTATCATCCCGACGGCTATTCGACCTTTAGCGATACCGCGAAAAAAGCGGGGTATAATCCGGATTTTTTGGTTGGTACCGGATTGAGTATTGCGCGCGACAATGGCGAATTGATTGATCGCTTTCGCGGAAGAGTGA
Source organism: Pseudanabaena sp. UWO311 (assembly GCA_943371725.1). Classification (GTDB taxonomy): domain Bacteria; phylum Bacteroidota; class Bacteroidia; order Flavobacteriales; family Flavobacteriaceae; genus Flavobacterium. The sequence goes on from CALRVY020000057.1 coordinate 6,654, forward strand.
TGTTTCCGATTTTAAGTATGTCGGGGCGCACGCTCGGTTTTGGAGGTCGGATTCTCACGAACGACAAGAAAGCAGCCAAATATTTGAATTCGCCCGAAAGCGAAATTTACTATAAAAGCAAGGTTTTATACGGCATTTTCTATGCCAAGCAAGCAATTGCCAAGCAAGATTTGTGCTATTTGGTGGAAGGCTACACCGACGTGATACAAATGCACCAAGCCGGGATTGAAAATGTGGTTTCGAGCAGCGGAACAGCACTTACGTCGGAGCAAATTCGATTGATAAACCGACTCACCAAAAACATTACCGTTTTGTTTGATGGCGATGCTGCCGGACTTCGCGCGGCATTGCGTGGCATTGATTTGATTTTGGAGGAAGGCATGAATGTGCGCGTGTGTTCGTTTCCGGACGGCGAAGATCCGGATAGCTTTGCGCGGAAGAACTCGAAAGAAGACATAGAAGCGTATTTTGCCGCTAACGCCAAAGATTTTATTCGTTTTAAGGCGTCGTTACTCATGGCTGAGGCGAAAAACGACCCGATTAAGAAAGCTGATTTGATTCGCGATATCGTTCAGAGTATTTCTAAAATTCCCGACCGAATTCAAAGAGAAATTTACGTGCAAGAATGCGCGCAGATTATGGAAATTTCGGAACAAGTTTTGGTAAGTACGCTGGCGCAAATGCTGCAAAAAGATTTGAAGGAAACGTTCAAAAAGCAGCAAAATCAAAACCAAGCGCTTGAAGTTGTAAAGACCGAAAGAAACAGCACATCGGATAAAATTAATGTGCTGGAGACTTTGGAAAAGAAGATCATTGAATTGCTGCTGCTGTACGGAACATCGGAAGCTACTTTTGAAGATTATATTCTAGAAACTACCGAAAATGGTGAAGTTGTTGAGAAGCAAATTTCTACTCAAGCCAAAGTTTACGAACGTATATTCTTGAGTTTGCAACAAGACGAAATTGTTTTTAGCAACGAAACGTTCCGAGCCATTTACGAGTTACTGATCGCGTATTTAACTACAAATGAAAAGTTTTCTGCCGAGCAATTTATGTCGGATTTACCTGTAGAATATGCGCCTTTAGTTGCCGATATTTTGATGGAGGAAGAGAAAATTCAGTTGCACAATTGGGAAAGTCGCGACGTTTTCGTGAAATCGAAGCAAGTGGGAATTGCGCAATACGTAAACGAAACCATTTTATCGTTGCGTTGGTATTTAGTCGATAAAATTATCGCAGATTTAATGACACAGATAAGTCCGGATCCTACAGTTGATAATTCCGAAATCTTGTCAAACACAATTGATTACCAGCAGTTAATAAAGTCGTTTTCCGATAAATTAGGACGTGTTTTATCTCGGTTTTAGAAAATCTCCAATTTTTTTGCCTTATCAACTAAATCTACCAGATTCGTCACATCTAATTTATTGAGCAAGCGCAATTTATAGGTACTAATTGTTTTTTCGTTTAAGTCGAGAAGTTTCGAGATTTCGTTGTTTTTCTTTCCTTGACTTAAATATCTGAGCACTTCGAGTTCTCGTGAGGATAGTTTTCTGTAGATGCGTTCCGTTTTATTTTGCTTCGCGATAAGTGTTAGCTTTTGGAGCAGTTGTTCATTGAAAGAGACCTCTCCAAGATACGCTTTAAGGATTGCGGTTTCTAATTCTTCGAGATTCCTCGACTTGTTTAAAAAAGCACAAACACCTGCTTTTATTGCGTTTGGCGTATAAATCTCTTCAGACAAATTGCTAAAGATTATCACACACATATCCGGATTTTCTTTCACGAGTTGTTTGATGTCGCTCAAGCTTTTCAAAGCATCGAGTTCTAGATCAATGACAAGCACATCGACTAATTTTGTTTCAAAGAACGACTTTACTTGCAGAAAATTCGTCAGGTTTTGCGTGATTTTAATCCGCGAATGCGCAGCAAAAAAAGCATTTAACCCCTGATGAGTTACTGGATGATTATCAGCTATCGCTATGTAAATTGGTATCTGTTCGTTCATCGCTCAAGTTGATTAAATAAAGGAGTAGATTACAATTAACTTCCTTTCAAAGACGAAGGAATTTCGCAAACCGGAATCGGATTCATTTTGTGCTTATTGGCTTTATTCAAACGATTGTAAATCGCTAAAACTTCAGCTTCACGCGAAGTAAAGCTCATTGCATTGTTCCCTTGCCGTACAGCTTCCATAGCCCATTCCAATTCGTCGTAACTGGCACCGAGTTGATCTTCATCGGTACGGCTATCTCCAAACAATCCGTCGGTTGGCGCAGCTTCTAAAATTGATTGTGGAACACCTAAAATTCGCCCTAACGCATAAACTTCCGACTTGTACAAATCGGCAATCGGACTCACATCAACTCCGCCATCACCGTACTTGGTATAAAAACCTACGCCAAAATCTTCCACCTTATTTCCGGTTCCAGCAACTAAGCTGTGCGTAAGTCCGGCGTAATAATACAGCGTTGTCATTCGCAAACGAGCGCGTGTATTGGCCAAGCTTAAATCGACAACGGCTTTGCTGTCTGTTCCTGTAACTACCGCTTTAAAACCTTCAAAAACGGGTGATAAATCAACAAGCTGACGCGAAACGTTTGGATATTTTTGCATAAGTGCGTCGATGTGTTCGGCAGCGCGATTCACTTGCGATTCGTGCTGATGAATAGGCATTTCCAAGCAAAGTACCGGCAAGCCTGTTTTGGCACAAAGCGTTGAGGTTACTGCTGAATCGATTCCGCCCGATACGCCAACAACAAAACCGTTTACTTTTGCGTTCTTGGCATAGTCGAGCAGCCAGTTTGAAATGTAATCGGCAACTACTGCCGCCTGAATTGTAGAAATTTTTGACATCATCGGTTTCCTTAAGTTCGAAGCAAGTATCTTTGCACGTTTTTAAAACACGTGCTTCGCAAAAGTACACAAGGAAAATCACTGTATCCAAGTTATGAAGGAATTGAAATACAAGTTTGTTATAATTTTAGCATTTGTTTGTTGCAGTTTGCTGCTCTTTTCTTGTTCTGAAAAGACAAAAGTCGAAAAAGCTGTTGAAGAACAACCTGTTGCTTTACAACTGGTACGCTTCGACAAGCAATTCTTCGAGACGCCAATTGCCAAACTTCCCGATTTAAAAAAGGCGTTTCCTGATTTTTTTCCAGCTGACGTTCCAGATAAAGAGTGGATTGAAAAAATGACCAATCCGCTGTGGCGCGAATTATACGGCGAAGTACAAAAAACCTTCCCCGATTTTAAAGAAGAGTTGCAGGAAATCAACGACGTAAAAGCACGAATTAATTATTATTTCCCAGAAGAAAAGTCCAAGAATCCTGAGGTAATCACGATGATTTACGAAATGGATCCTTCCACGAAAGTGTTGTACACCGACAAAGTCATCATTATTTCGTTGGAGATGTACTTAGGAAGAAAGCACAAATTTTACGAATTCCCAGAATACCAACGTGCTAATTTTGAAAAATCGCAGTTAATGCCCGATTTAGTAAGTGCGTTTGCTGCAACGAAAATTCCGTTCGACAAAGAAAAGACGTTCCTTTCAAAAATGATTACCGCTGGAAAAGAACTGTATTTGAAAGATTTACTGCTACCTGAAACGGCTGATAGCACCAAAATTGGTTACACCGATTTACAACTTAAATTTTGCCAAGAAAACGAAGCCTACATTTGGAAGTTTTTTATTGAAGAAAAACTGCTTTACGACACCGATCCGAAGTTGGCACCTCGTTTTATAAATCCAGCTCCTTTTTCAAAGTTTTATTTGGAAATCGACAATGAAACTCCAGGTAGAATTGGCACTTGGGTAGGTTGGCAAATTGTTCGCGCTTACGCGGAAAAAAATAAAGTGCCCGTTCAAAAATTATTGCTGATGGACGCCGACACTATTTTTAAAGAATCGAAATACAAACCCAAACAAGATGAGTAAGAAATCGGATATCGTATTAGGAATTGAGCTGGACGAAAACAACGTTCCTGAGAAATTAGCGTGGACAGCCAGCGACGGCGGCATCAACAACGAAGAAGCAAAAGCCTATTTACTTTCGGTTTGGGATTCGAATGCCAAAGAAACTTTGCGTATTGATTTATGGACCAAAGACATGCCTGTAGATGAAATGAAACAGTTGATTCACCAAACTTTAGTGGGCTTAACCGATACGTATTTGCGTGCCACAGCCGATGAATTAATGGCCGATACCATGAGACAATTCACGGATTATTTTGCAGAGAAATTGAATTTGAAAGGTGGGGTAAATTAATGATTTACCAAAGCGGGGCTTCTTTAAAAAGATCTTGATTTAATTCGTCAATGTATGCCAGAATTTCCTCCCTACCGCGTCCGGTTTCCGATGAGGTAATAAAAAAGGGAGGAAGTTCTTCCCAATTTTCGGCAAGCATGGCTTTTTGGTAGTTCTTTACGGCATGATCCACTTTCGTAACGCCAATTTTATCCGCTTTCGTAAAAATCATGATAAACGGAATTTGCGATTCGCCCAAATACGTAAAAAATTCTAAGTCAATTTTTTGTGGTTCTAAACGAATGTCAATCAACACAAAAGCACAAACCAATTGTTCGCGTGTTTCGAAATAATCGGTAATGAATTTCTGAAAAGTAGCTTTTACCTTCTTCGAAACTTTGGCGTATCCGTAGCCCGGTAAATCCACCAAAAACCAATTTTCGTTGATTTTAAAATGATTGATAAGCTGCGTTTTTCCCGGTTTAGCCGAAGTTTTTGCCAACGATTTATTGCCCGTAAGCATGTTAATCAACGACGATTTTCCAACGTTCGAACGTCCAATAAAAGCGTATTCGGGAATGCGTTCCGGCGGACATTTAGCAGCCTCGGAATTACTGATGACAAATTTTGCGCTTGTGATTTTCATTAGAAGTTATGCGACTTCAACCAATTGTACATCAGTTTGTTAAATTCGTCTGGATGTTCCATCATGGCAGCGTGTCCGCATTTGTCAATCCAAAACAATTCAGAATTTGGAAGTAATTTATTGAATTCTTCTGCCACTTCCGGCGGCGTTACTTTATCGTTCTTACCCCAAATAATGCAGGTTGGTAAGTGCATTTTAGGTAAATCTTTTGCCATATTATGACGGATAGCACTTTTCGCGATGGTAAGCGTTTTAATCAGTTTTATCCGATCGTTTGCTACGTTATAAACTTCGTCAACAATTTCAGGAGTAGCAATTTTAGGATCGTAAAAAACATCCTCAGCTTTCTTTTGAATGTAATCTCGATCACCTCGACGCGGATAGCTATCGCCCATGGCATTTTCATACAAACCCGAACTACCTGTAATTACCAAGCCAGCCATTTTCTCCGGATAAAGCTTTGCGTGGTACAAACCGATGTGTCCGCCCAATGAATTTCCGAGCAAAATCACCCGATCAAGGCCTTTATAAGTGATAAAATCTTTTACAAATTTTGCAAAAGCACGCACATTCGTTTTTAGAATATTTTGTGTGTACAAGGGCAATTCCGGGATTAAAACGTGGTAACCTTGTTGCGGAAAAAATTCAGCAACACCGTCAAAATTGCTCAAACCACCCATTAATCCGTGTAAAATAATGATCGGACGACCCGATCCGGCTTCGAAATATTTAAACTTCCCTTCTTTCTTTATCGCTTCTTGCATGAACAATCGGTTATTGGTAGGCTTTTAACTGTCGCAAATATAAGCGATTTAAAGGAACATCAATTTCCATTTATTCCCACCTACGTAAATCCGCGTAAACACTGATAATAGCACGATTTTTTATCAAACTAGATTGTTAAAATAACACAACTTATCAACAATGTGGGAAATTTTGGGAATGGGTGGGAATTAATTATTTACTTTTGCTATAACAGTTTTTTAAGGCTAAAGTGTTGACATCCATAATAGGTACATACGAATGTAAGATAGACGACAAAGGGCGCCTACTGATTCCTTTGGCTTTAAAAAAGCAATTAGCTATCAATGATGGTTTTGTTTTGAAGCGATCGGTGTTTCAGCCTTGTTTGGAGCTTTATCCAATGGCTGAATGGAATAGCATGATGACAAAAGTCAATAAACTCAATCGTTTTGTAAAGAAACACGACGATTTTATTCGTCGCTTTTCGGCTGGTGTTCGCTTAACCGACATTGATGTAAACGGACGCTTGTTGATTCCCAAAGATTTACAAAGTATCGCTCAAATGAAAAAAGACATTGTGTTATCGAGTGCAATCAACATCGTTGAAATCTGGGACAAAGACACGTATGAAAAAGTAATTGCTGATACCGCAGTGAATTTTGCGGATTTAGCTGAAGATGTGATGGGAAATTTGAATGATGGAAGTGATGGATTATCATAATGCCGTTTTACTCGAACAAACAGTTGCCGGGCTTGCCATAAAACCCGACGGCATTTACGTGGACGTAACTTTCGGCGGCGGCGGACACTCGCGCGAAATCTTAAAACACCTCGGTCCGAACGGAAAATTATACGCGTTCGACCAAGATGAAGATGCTTGGGAAAACCGCATCGACGACGAGCGATTCACACTTGTCCCACATAATTTCAGACATTTAAAACGTTTTTTGAGATTTCACGGTGTTGCAGAAGTGGATGGAATTTTAGCTGATCTAGGCGTTTCATCACACCAATTCGATGTGGCTGAACGCGGTTTCTCAACACGATTTGATGCGCCACTGGATATGCGCATGAGCAAAAGCAACTCAAAGTCGGCATACACCGTTATAAACGAATACGAAGAAAAAGCGCTAAAAGAAGTTTTGTTAGAGTTCGGCGAATTAAAATCGGCTCCAGCAATGGCTCGAACCATTGTGCATCATCGAAACCCAAATCCGATTGCAACCACCGAGCGCTTAAAGGAAGTACTTCGGCCGTTTTATCCAGCACATAAAAGTCATAAAATCTTGGCACAAGTGTACCAAGCCATTCGCATAGAAGTTAACGAAGAGATTCTTGTACTTCGCGAAATGCTTGAACAAGCGGTTGACGTCTTGAAGCCCGGCGGACGCTTATCAGTGATATCGTATCATTCCTTGGAAGATCGTTTGGTAAAACGACTCATCAAAAACGGTCAGTTTGAAGGCGAACCCGAGCGCGACTTTTTCGGAAACTTCCAAGTGCCTTTAAAAGCGATTGGAAAATTAATCGTTCCCGATCAAGCCGAATTAGAAGCCAACAGCCGTTCGCGAAGCGCTAAACTTCGAATAGCAGAAAAAGTTCAAATCGCAAAAAAATGAAAGGCAGTGTTTACAATATTATTAAGGCGCGCTTTCTAGTCAACGAACACGCGACTCGAAACTGGGTATTTATTACCTACTTGATTTTATTGGCGATGGTAATGATCTGGAATACAAATCGCTACGAACAAAAAATCATCCGAATTGCTGAGTTGAGTTCTGAAGTTAAAGAACTGCGTTCGGAGTTCGTAGATCGGAAATCGCAATTAATGAAACTTAAAATGGAATCGACCGTAGCACAAAAGATGGAACAACGCGCCATCTTCCCTTCCTCGGTTCCACCAGTAAAAATAAAAGTCTTAAAAACCGCCGAAAAAAAGTGGTTTGAGAAGTTATGGGAGTAGAGCCAAAAAATAATTATTACAAAATGTACGCCGTGATCGCAGGAATGCTGATTGCAGCGATCTGTATTGTTATTAAACTCACCAATATTCAGTGGGTAGAGGGCGACCATTACCGAAAAATCGCTAAAGAGAAAAGCGTAAAAACTTTTGTCATTCCAGCAAATAAAGGAAATGTGTACTCTGCCGACGGAAGTTTACTTGCAACTTCAGTCCCAAATTATACGATTCGATTTGATGCGATGGCGCCTTCAAAAGCCGATTTCGACAAGGAAATCGGACCACTTGCATCTGCCCTTTCTAAAAAATTCAACAAGCCAAAGTCGGAGTATCTCTCTAAATTCTTAAAAGCGCGCCGAACTGAAAACCGCTATCTTCTGGTGGAAAAAGGTTTATCGTACACCGACTACATGGAAGTGAAAAGCTTCCCGCTCTTCAATAAAGGAACCTACAAAGGCGGTATGATTGTAGATCAACAAACTGTACGAGAGCACCCGATTGGGAAAATAGCCGAACGCACCATTGGATACGAACGTGTTGATGGCGACGGACAAGCTCGAAATGCCGGAATTGAAGGTGCATTTTCGCAGTATTTAAACGGAAAAGACGGCAAAGTTCTCAAACAAAAAATTGCCAAAGGACAGTGGAAACCCATTCGCGACAACAATGAAATTGAACCCCAAGACGGATACGACGTTATTTCTACTATAGACGTTTACATTCAAGATATTGCACATCACGCCTTGCTCAAGCAACTCGAGCATTACAGCGCCGATCACGGCTGTGTAGTGGTTATGGAAACTAAAACTGGAGCTGTTAAAGCCATTTCCAATTTAGGTCGCGACTCACAAGGAAATTATTACGAAAAGTTGAATTACGCTGTCGGAGAATCCCACGAACCCGGTTCAACGTTTAAGTTACTGGATTTGATTGCACTTCTGGAAGACGAAAAAGCAGATACAAGTTCCGTTTACGATAGCAACGGTGGAGTCATTTCGTATCGCGGAAAATTAGTAAAAGATTCTAAAAAAGGCGGTTACGGAAAAATTTCGCTGGCCCGCGGTTTTGAACTATCTTCAAATACGGTCTTGGTTCAAGCTGTTTATAAAGCGTATAAATCCGATCCACGACAGTTTGTAGACCGCATTTACGATTATAAAATGCATAAGCCGCTGGGTTTACCTTTTGCAGGAGAAGGCCAACCTGTAATTCGTACACCTGATGATCCGAAATGGTCGGCAATTTCACTTCCGTGGATGGCTTTTGGTTACGGAGTGGCAGTAACACCGCTTCAAACGCTAACACTTTACAACGCTGTGGCAAACAACGGTGAAATGGTAAAACCGCAATTCGTCAAGGAAATTCGAGAATGGAATCGCGTGATCAAAAAGTTCGACAAAGAAATTATTCACCCGAAAATTTGTTCCGACAAAACAATCGATAAGCTGCATGCCGTGCTAGAAAATGTCGTAAAACGCGGAACCGCAAGCAGTTTATATTCGAAAGACTTTTCGATGGCAGGAAAAACCGGAACCGCGCAAGTTGATTACAACAAAGGCGAAGGAAACCTGTATTATACCTCTTCGTTTGTAGGCTATTTTCCAGCAAATAATCCAAAATATTCATGCATAGTTGTGGTTCACAAACCCAATGTGGCTAAAGGGTATTACGGTGCTGATGTCGCTGGTCCAGTTTTCAAACGGATCGCTCAAAAAATCTTCACCGATTCGCCAACAATGAATAAAATCAAAGGATTGCAGGTGAAATCCAAAAAAGTAGATCAAGCTTACGAAACATATATCGCCAAAAGTGCCGACGACCTGAAGCGCGTACCCAACGTAAAAGGCATGCCAGGCATGGATGCCGCCGCTCTATTAGAGAATTTAAAATTGAAAGTTCGCGTTCGCGGAATTGGAAAAGTGAAAAAACAATCGATTCCCGCAGGCGAACCCATTAAGAAAAACGAAACTATAATATTGGAATTGTCGTGAAAGTACTGAAAGATTTATTGTATAAAGTTAGACTCGAATCCGTAATCGGTTCCACGGGAGCTGCTGTGCAATCACTGACTTTTGATTCGCGACAAGCCAAAACTGATTCGCTGTTCTTTGCCGTTTCGGGAACAAAAACAGATGGCCACAATTTTATTAATCAGGTAATTGCAAACGGTTGTAGCGCTATTGTTTGCGAAAGAGTTCCTGAAATTATTCAGCCAAACGTTTGCTACGCCGTAGTTGGTAGTACTACCGAAGCGATGGCACAAGTGGCGGCCAATTTTTACGATAATCCGTCGCAGCAACTCAAATTAGTTGGTGTTACCGGAACTAATGGAAAAACGACTGTTGCCACGTTGCTGCACCAACTGTTTCAGCGTGCAGGTTTTAAAACCGGCTTGTTATCTACAGTTAAAATTGTTGTCGATTCGCAAGAATTTGAAGCTACGCACACTACTCCTGATTCGATTTCCATAAATAAATACCTGCGCCAAATGGTTGATGTCGGCGTTGATTATTGTTTTATGGAAGTAAGTTCACACGGCATTCACCAAAATAGAACCAAAGGATTGCGATTTGCGGGTGCTATTTTCACGAATTTATCGCACGATCATCTCGACTACCACAAAACCTTCAGCGA